>DATKLQ010000389.1:0-4138 GCA_035542335.1 Ignavibacteriaceae bacterium
AATGGTGCATTTACCCGATGTACGACTGGGCTCACGGCCAATGCGATTCAATAGAAAAAATTACTCATTCCATATGCACGCTTGAGTTTGAAATACATAGACCGCTGTATGACTGGTTTTTGGATAAGCTCGGAATACATCACCCGAGACAGATTGAATTTGCAAGGCTGAATCTTACTCATACCGTAATGAGCAAAAGGAAGTTCCTTGAACTTGTCCAAAACGGAATTGTAAACGGCTGGGATGATCCCAGAATGCCTACAATTTCAGGACTGAGAAGAAGAGGATATACCCCGGAAGCCGTCAGAAATTTTGCCGAGAGGGTAGGCGTTGCCAAAAGAGATACTATCATTGATATGGCTTTACTGGAGTACAGCATCCGGGAAGATCTTAATAAAAAAGCGCCGCGTGTAATGGCAGTCTTGAATCCTTTGAAAGTCATAATCACAAATTATCCTCAGAACACCGCTGAAGAGCTTAATGCGATTAATAACCCTGAAGACGAAAAGATGGGGTCGAGAAAAATCCCGTTTTCCCGGGAACTATTTATTGAACGGACCGATTTTATGGAGAATCCTTCCAAGAAATATTACAGGCTTTCCCCCGGGAAAGAAGTAAGATTACGTTATGCGTACATCATAAAATGCGAAGGGGTAATCAAAAACTCGAAAGGAGAAATTACAGAACTGCATTGCACTTACGATCCGGCAACAAAAAGCGGTTCACAGGAAAGCGGGAGGAAGGTCAAGGGAACCATCCACTGGGTTTCAGCCGGTCATTGCATTGATGCGGAAGTAAGGCTATACGATAGGCTTTTTGATGTTGAAGATCCCGGCGGTCCCGACTGGCTGGATCATATAAATAAAAAATCCCTGGAAGTAATTACCAATTGTAAAGTTGAACCGGGCTTAAAAAATTCTTCTCCAGGTAGTAAGTACCAGTTTGAAAGAACCGGGTATTTCTGCACTGATCCGGATACCGGGAATGGCAAACTTATTTTCAACCGGACTGTACAGCTGAAAGATACATGGGCGAAAATCGAAAAGCAGGAAAACAATTAACACATATTGGGAATCCTTAGAAATACTGGAGTAATGGAATAATCTAATCTAATCTTCTACTCCATTACTCCAAAGAGTATTTGCGTAAGATGAGTAATTAAATTAAAACAGCTCAACCTCCTTGATTAATTTTATATCCTGCGAAGAAGATCCCATTTGGATTATGAATTTTCCTTTTTCTGCAAACCAGTTTTTTGTTCCCGGATTCCAGAAGGAAAAATCTTTCTTCCCTAATTTGATTTGAACTGTTTTACTTTCTCCCGGTTCTAAGGCAACCTTTCTAAATCCTTTTAACTCTTTATAAGGGCGGGGTACTGAACTCTCAACATCCTGTATGTAAAGCTGGGCTGTTTCCATTCCCTTTATATTACCGGTATTTTTTAGATCAAATGTAACTATCACGGTATCATTTTCCTGAAATTTTCCCGGATTTATTTTCAAACCGGAATATTGAAAATCAGTATACGATAAACCGAACCCGAACGGATAAAGCGGTTTGATTTTTTTATTTTCATACCAGCGGTACCCAACGAAAATTCCTTCATTATAATGAACATCATAAACCGAGCGGGCTTTTTCCTGCTCGGCATTCCAGCCGGTATAAAGAGACTCGCCTTCAGGAATGTAGCCGTAGCCCGGTGAATCTTTAAAATCTTTTTCGATTGTAATAGGGAGTTTACCCGATGGATTTACCTTTCCCGAAATTATTTCCGCAAGGGCTTGGTTCCCGGTTTGTCCCCCGTACCAGGCGTAGATAATTGCCTTAGCTTTACCATTCCAGTTAGTCATTTTTATCCCGCTGCCTGACGTAACGATTACAACTACATTCGGGTTATTTTGAACACATGACATTACCCTATTTTCCTGGTCCGCCGGAAGTTCAAACGGCCTGTCTTTTCCTTCGCTGTCGTTTGTCCCGATATTGCATAAAACTATTTCAGCAGATTTAATTTGATCCATTGTAGGATCCTTAACGTAAATCAATCTGTCACCGAATTCTTTTTTCAGCTCGTCAATCATTAATTTATTGTTATAACCTTGTACAAATGCTGCTCCTCCGCCAACGGCTAATTTTTCTACATAGTCGCCGGTAATTAAGATATTTTTTATTTCATTTTTTACCGGAAGAATATTATCTTCATTTTTTAAGAGTACAATCCCCTCTCTTGCGGTCTGCAGAGCTATTGATTCATGTTCGGTGAATTTTTCTAGGTAAGATTCATCCTTCGTTTTATTTTGGAGTTTCATCGCGAAGTATGTACGTAAAATATCTTTAACCATCCTGTCGATATCGGCAGTTTTCACTTTTGCTTCATTGATCAGCATTTGGGCTTCTTTCAAAGCTACCGCCAAAGGCATTTCGAGATCCTGGCCGGATTTAGCCAGCTTCACACCGTCATAAACAGACCACCAATCGGTCATTACCAGCCACCTAAACCCAAGCTGTTTTCTTAAAATATTATTAATAACATACTCACTCTGCCCGCACCATTCGCCATTAATTTGATTGTAAGAAGTCATTACCGCGAAAGCGCCCGCATCAACTCCGGCTTTAAAGGCAGGCAAATAAATTTCGTGCAGAGTTCTTTCATCAACAACTGAATTGCTTTTTCTCCTGTAGTAATCTGTATTATTTGTTACAAAATGTTTTAAAGTGGCGATCGTTCCGGTATTTTGGACTCCGGTTACATAATTTTTGATCATCGATGCAGCTAGAAACGGATCCTCGCCGAAGTACTCAAAATTTCTTCCGCACTGTGAAATCCGGTAAATATTCATTCCCGGCCCGAGTAAAATGCCGATACCTCCTGCCCTGCATTCTTCGCCGACAGATTTTGCATAAGCATAAGCCAAATCCGTATTCCAAGTTGCAGCTAATGATAAAGGACATGGGAAAGCTGTTGATTTCGGAAGCTTGTAAGGAGAAAGATCAACATCCCGGAATTTGTCTCTAATATGAACACCCTGCGTTGCATCAGCCATATAAACTTCCGATATGTTGAGTCTCGGAACAGCTCTTATAAAAAATGATTTATCTCCTCCTACAAAGGCAATTTTTTCTTCAAGGGTCATCAACTTTAAAACCGAGTCGGCAATTTTATCGGCTTCTTTAAAAGATAGCGGCTGAAAAGTTTTATTTGTTTCTTCTGAAATTAAATTTGTTTGGCCGGTTACCTGATTCGATACTAAAATAAAAAATAAAAAGAACAGGCTGATCCGGATAGCTTTAAATTTTGGTTTCATGCTTTCTCCATTAAAAAGAATAAAAAAGGTAAGCTTATAAATAATATGCAAAATAAAAATTTTATCTTATGATATAAACTGCTGCTCTTTACCGAGTGACTTGCACTTCCGGCAGAGAATTACCAGCAAGAACCAAAGTGAAATTGCCGCGTAGAGCCTGGGGAAAGCAAAAATCTTTGCCCAGCCCTGAAGATTCTGCATTTTCAATTCAGGATACCAGCCCAATAGAAAATATGAAACAATAAATACAAGCAATAATTTTGAATTTTTTAATTCCCGAAAATCCATTTCAATTAAAAATGCAGCAGGCAAAGTTAAAAGCATGTAGTGATGATCGGCTGCCAGCGGAGTAAAAAGTACGGATAAAATCAGAAGCGCGGATAACCTTTCTTTAGCATTTTCCCCAGTCCTTAAAAAAGAAATAGTAAGCATAATTAATAAGGATACAGCCGTCAGTGCCGGTGACAACCATGAAACATTTAAGGCAGGAGAATTATTCCATCGGGGATGGAATGTAAAAAGGGATCCAAAAAAACCTGGGATACAGGGAAGCCCTGTCAATGAAAAGTCTTTCCTATTAATTGCTGAAATGATCACTCTGAAATTTTCTTCATAAGAATCAAATCCCAATATAACCGAGGTAAATAAAAATCCCAGGATAATAAACAGAATTGTCAGACCCAGTTCCTTCCATCTTTTTTCAATTATAAAAAGAATAAAGAAGACCCAGCCGAAAAATTTCAGCAAAAAAAGAAGCGTTAATGATAATGATGATAATAAATAATTTCTTTGCAGATATCCATGAAAGAAAAAAATCATGAGAAGGAGCAGCA
>DATKLQ010000390.1:0-6815 GCA_035542335.1 Ignavibacteriaceae bacterium
TCGGGGACCTGCTTTTAGGTGAAGAAGATTTTTACGGTGAAATCTTCAGGGATTTAAAAATTCCGGCTCAGCCGCTTTCTTGGAAAACGGATTACCAGCCGGGAGTTTTCGGAACCGGCTCAAGCACTGAAGAGATTGAGAAGCAGGCAAGGGTGCTGCAGCTGATTAATCTTTACAGGGTTAGGGGGCATTTAATTGCCAGCCTCGATCCCCTGGGAAAGCAGCATATTTATCACCCCGAATTAGATCCCGCTTCAGTCAAATTAACTTTCTGGGACTATGACCGGAACTTTATAACCGGCGATCTTCTTCCTGATCATAAAACTGCAACGTTAAGAGAAATACTCGAGATTCTGCATAAAACATACTGCGATAAAATCGGGATAGAATATATGCATATTCAGAACCCGGAAGAAAAGTCGTGGCTGCAGAGAATGATGGAGCCGGTGAGGAATACACCGGCCTTTACTCCTAAAATGAAAAAGGAAATTTTAAAAAAACTAATAACCGCAGAAGCTTTTGAGCATTTTATTCATACAAGATTCATAGGACATAAAAGATTTTCACTTGAAGGATCGGAAACATTAATTCCCGTGCTGGATTATCTTTTTAATGAAGCAAGCGACTATGACGTTCTCGAAGTAGTGCTTGGAATGGCTCACAGGGGCCGGCTGAATGTTCTCGCAAATATAATCGGTAAATCATATGAATCTATATTTTCGGAATTCGAAGATATAAAAGATCCCAATTCAATTGAAGGATCAGGCGATGTCAAATATCATCTCGGCGCAATCGGCTGGTACAAAACCAGGAGCGGTAAAAAAATCCTTGTTTCACTAGCTTCAAACCCCAGCCACCTCGAGTGGGTAAATCCGGTTGTTGAAGGGATTGTACGGGCAAAACAGGAAAGATTAGAAGATAAGGACCATAAAAAAGTGCTGCCGTTATTAATCCACGGCGATGCTGCTTTTGCCGGACAGGGAATAGTTGCCGAAACGCTTAACCTTTCCCAGCTTAAGGGATACAGGACCGGCGGTACTGTTCACATTATAATTAATAATCAGATTGGTTTTACTACAACACCTGAGGATGCGAGATCTTCGCAGTATGCCACCGATGTCGCAAAAATGATTCAAGCTCCGATTTTTCACGTAAACGGAGATGATCCTGAAGCTTCCCTTTGGATTGCAAAAATTGCCTTTGAATACCGGCAGAAATTTAAGAAGGATGTTGTAATTGATTTATTCGGTTACAGGAGGCACGGCCATAATGAAGGAGATGAACCGGGTTTTACTCAGCCCCTTCTTTATGAACAAATCAATCATCATCCTTCGGTAAGAGAAATTTATGAGAGAAATTTATTAAAGAATAAAACTATTGCCGAAGAGGAAGCTAAACAGCTGCATGAGAATATAACAAGAACGTTGAGTGAAGCTTTTGAAAAGATAAGACAGAAAACCGAAACTTTTAAAACTGATGTCCTCCTGGCTGTTTCGAATGAAACTATTGAATCCATAAAGCCTGAAAAGGACACCACTATTCCGGAACAAGATCTTGCTAAAATAGTAAACGGCATTACATCCATTCCCGAGGGTTTTTCAATTCATCCCAAGCTTAAAAAATTTCTTGAGAAACGGAAAAACCTGGTTGACGGCACCTTTGATGCAGATTGGGCTTATGCAGAGACAATCGCTTTTGCAAGCCTTTTATTAGAAGGAACACCGGTTAGATTAAGCGGGCAGGACAGTGTTAGGGGCACTTTTAGTCAGAGGCATTTAGCACTCACGGATATTCACACAGGTAAAGAATATTTATTCCTGAATCACCTCGCTTCAAACCAGGCAAAAATAGAAGCATTGGATAGTCTTCTTTCGGAGGCGGCCGTTCTCGGTTTTGAATTCGGCTACAGCCTGGCCGATCCGCTGGCATTGGTAATGTGGGAAGCACAGTTCGGAGATTTTGCAAATGCGGCACAGGTTATAATCGACAACTTTATTGTTGCTTCTGAGGTGAAATGGAAGGTGCGAAATAACATCGTAATGCTCCTGCCGCACGGCTATGAAGGGCAGGGGCCGGAGCATTCCAGTGCAAGGCTGGAAAGGTTTTTAACTCTTTGTGCGGAAGATAACATTAGGATCTGTAATGTTTCCACTCCGGCACAATATTTCCATTTATTGAGGAGCCATATTAAGCTGGCCGAAAGGAAGCCGCTGGTTGTTATTACGCCGAAGAGTCTGCTGCGGCATCCTGAAGCAAAATCGGGGAAAGAGGAGTTTATAAAAGGCGGGTTTAAAGAAGTTATTGATGATAATATTGATAGAAAAGATTCAATTGAAAAATTAATTTTTACGAGCGGTAAAATTTATTATGATCTCATAAAATTCAGGAAGGATAAAAATATAGGGGATACAAGCATCATTAGGATTGAGCAGTTTTATCCGTATAAAAGTGATAAAGTAAAGAGTATAGCCGCATCTTATCCGAGGGCAAAAAAAATAATGTGGGTGCAGGAAGAGCCGATAAATATGGGGGCATGGAATTTTCTATGGCCAAAGTTAACGGAGGATATTCCGGGCAAAAAAATTCTATATGCCGGCAGGCCGGAAAGCGCAAGCCCTGCAGTCGGTTCAGCTAAAATATCGGCCCAGCAGCAGAAGGAGGTTGTGGAAGAAGCTTTTAGGGCGTGATGTCAGGGACTTAAGTATAGGGGTATAAAGGTATGAGGGTGGAGTATAGAGTATGGAGTATAGAGATATAAGAGAAGAATACGTTTTCACCTTTATATGTTTTCACGTTTTGCTCTTACCCCTCCCTACTCTTGAAACAGGAAAAAACCCTTATTAACTTTACTTAGTTCTTTGAATTTATTCATGTATTCATGCCTGGCTTTCTTCATACAGCCATGCATCCATACAATCATACAATCATTTGTATTATGTATAGTTTGTTGCGGGCGTAACTCAGCTGGTAGAGTGTCAGCTTCCCAAGCTGAATGCCGCGGGTTCGAGCCCCGTCGCCCGCTCGACCTGAATGAATGATTGAATGGATGAATGGATGAAAGAGAAAGTCTTCAATTTTTCACCGATAGGCATGGCTGTATACATGCACGGTTGCATGCATTCATGCTATAAAATCTTGGCCAAATTTGGCAAAATATTACTGAGGATACCATTCATGCATTCATCAGTCCTGCACCGGGAGGCAATACTGCATATGTGCATCATGCATCCATAGGGCAAAATATTTTTGAAGATCCCCTTCATTCATTCATTCAGCCATTCATTCATTCAATCCAAGCCTTTTTTCATCCTTTCTTTAGCCCTACTTTAATCTGCGTAAACGAATGCGGCGGGAACGTGTAAAGTAATCTATTCTTTTCAACATCGATCTTTTTTACTACAGGTTTATATTGTTCCTGCTTATCAAAAGCAAACGGTTCATCCAGCGATTGCTGATTAATTAAATTTATTTCGGCTTTTCCCGTAAACTCGCCGGTATTATTTAATATATCTGCAGTTATGGGTTTATCCCTATGCCTATTAATTACATTAATAAAGACTGTATTTGTTTCTTTGGAATAAACCGCCGTGACATCAAGGTAAGGAATCCCTTTAAACTTTTCGGTATTAAAAGTATCGCATTCAACATAAGTATCCACTGAACTGCCGAGACAATTATTTGAAAAGGCTTTAAAGACATAAAACAAAGGTGTCTTGAAAGTCCCTTTTTCCCTATCGCTCCCCAGCAGCGAAGTAGCCATGGTAAAATTGGCCATTTTAACTTCATCGGCATGACGGATAAAAGAATTCAAACATTGTGCAATCGGAAGAACCGATAAAAAGCTTCTTCCGAAAGTCCCCCACTCATCAAATGAAATATAGACCGGATTATTAAAACCCTTCATTGTTTTTGCAGTTTCAATTTCCACGGCAGGTATTTTAATCTTTTCCTCAAAATCCATTGCGCTCTGCCCCATGAAGATATAGTAATCATCTGATCTGTCCCAGTAGCGGTGTATGGAAATATAATCTATCAAATCTCCAAGGCCGGTAAGGACTTTCCGGTTCCATTCAATCCACTGGCCTGTGCTTTCATAGTATGATGATCCGGAAGCGACAAATTTAATTGTATTGTCTACGGATCTCATGGCTTTAACAGCTTCTCTAGCAACCTTAACATAATCTTCAGCGTCCTTATGTCCCAGTTCCCAGGGTGAGCCGTCAACTTCATTTCCAAGATCCCAAATTTTTATACCGTAAGGATTTTCATGTCCATTCTTTGCGCGTATATCTGAATAGTATGTACCTTTCTTATAGTTGCAGTATTCCACCCAGCCGCAGGCATCGTTTATTGAAGCTAGGCCAAGATTCACGCAGATAATATTTTCACTTCCAATAGATTTATTTAACTGAATCCATTCATCGGTACCCACCTGATTATTATCGACTCCGCCCCAGGCCAGGTTTATCCGTGCCGGGCGCTGGTCCTTTGGTCCAATGCCGTCCTGCCAATTATAACCCATAACAAAATTTCCTCCCGGCCAGCGCATATTGGTTATCTTAAGTTCCTTTAAAGCTTCGATATAATCTTTTCTAAATCCGTTTTCATCAGCAAGCGGAGAGGATGGATCGTACAAATTTCCATACATCGTATTGAATTCAACCGAATCAGGCAAGCCCATTCTTCTCCCGCTGAAATGGATAGGTTCCATAAATACACCGTAAATTTTAGGATCTATGTCTCCTATTACTCTTTCAACATCAATTTTAATTTTTGCTGTTTGAGGAAATAAAGTAAAAGAAAAAGCAGACAAAATAATCAAGAATAATTTTTTCATTATGACTCCTTCAATTTAAAAATCCATTTTATATTTTCAATTAATGAACTTTAAACCGACGCCTATTGAATCTCGAAGGTTTTATCTAAACGGATATCTTTAGATGAACTGCCGACCTGAATTTCCCACTCTCCCGGTTCTATTTTTAAATCATTTGTTTTGGAATCATAGAATGAAAATTCGGATGCCGGTATTTTGAATGATAATGTTTTATTCTCTCCCGGTTCGAGCGTAATCCTTTGAAACCGTTTTAATTGATTAGTAGGAACTTTTAGTGATTCATTGTTATAATGGAGATAAACCTGGGCAACTTCATCACCTTTAATTTTACCGCTGTTTTGAATATCAAATTTTATTTCAATCTCCCCGTCATTTTTTATCTTTTCGGAATTAAGGCGGAGATCACTGTAATCAAACTGGGTATATGATAATCCATGACCAAAAGGATAAAGCACAGACTTGTCAAAATACATATATGTGCGCGGGTGATTAATAATATCATAATCAGACATGGGAGGAAGCTGCTCCGTCGATTCATAAAATGTTTCGGGAATCTTACCTCCGGGATTAACGTTACCGAATAAAACATCGGCAATTGCTTTCCCGCCTAATTCTCCGGCGTACCATGCTTCAACAATTGCATTTGCATTATCTTCTGTGCCTGCAAGAGCTACAGGTCCTCCATTAACTAACACAATAACTATATTTGAATTGACTTGAGAGACTGCTTCTATCAAATCTCTTTGAACTTTCGGCAATTCAATTTCAGTACGGTCGAGTTCCTCCTGTGTTATTCCGGGGGAAAGACCTAGAAACATTATAACGGCATCATTTCTTGCGGCAACTGTTTTAGCATCTTCGAAATCCTTTATTTTAAGATCCCAAGTTAATCTTGCATCCGCATTAAGACCATTATCATAAAATTCCACAACGATATTATATTCTTTTCCGGGTATTAATTCCACATTTGCTTTATTAGCTACTTCACCATGATCACGCCAATCATTTATAATCAGCTTGCCATCGAGATAGAGGCGGGCACCGTCATCATTATTAACTCCTATTTGATGGATCGTATCGGGGGGAATTATTTTCCCTTTCCATCTCACCGAAAATTTATCTTCGGGGACACCCGGGGCAGGAGAAAATGTGCCGAAGCTGAAATCTATCATCGAATCGATTCGTGTTACAACGGGGTTCCCGGATAAATTCATATTATCAAAATACTCTCCCTTCATGCCTGTTTGTTCTGTTCCTTCAACCTTTGCAAAATATTTGGCTTCAACCGGTCTCAGCAAACCTGCCCCAAGATCAGATCCCATTATATATTCAACTTTAACACCAAGAGAATCAGCTTTCTGTTTTATTCCTTCAAGCGGACTAACCTGAATATTCGGCGAGCCGCTGTATGTACCAAGCTCGGTTCTGGCAGCATTAGGACCCATTACAGCAATTGATTTTATCGCATCTTTCTGTATCGGCAATATCCCTTCATTTTTAAGAAGTACTATAGATTTCTGTGCAGCTTCAAGAGCCAGATCTCGGTTTTTTTTGCTATCCAGCTTTTCTTTTGGAATTGAACTATAGGGCACCAAATCAGGAGGATCAAATTCGCCTAATTTGAAACGTGCAGATAAAACCCTGGTCAATGCACTATCAAGATCTTTTTCATTCAATAATCCTTTATCGAGGGCTTCTTTCAGATTTTGGCGGTATTCCCACCCGCAATCCAGGTCGCAGCCGGCAAGTATGCTTCTTGCTGCAGCTTCCGGAAAGGTTTTGAAAAATTTATGTCCGTATACCATATCAGTAACCGCACCGCAATCGGAAACAACATATCCTTGAAAGCCCCATTTGCGTCTCAGCAGATCAGTTAATAAGAATGTATTTGAGTTGCATGGGACATGATTTACTTCATTGTAAGCCCCCATAATTGAATAAGCTTTCCCTTCAACAATTGCCTGCTTAAATGCAGGCA
>DATKLQ010000391.1:0-10663 GCA_035542335.1 Ignavibacteriaceae bacterium
ATTCAGGTCAAAATTATCATTGCGGCCGTAAAGGTTTGTCGGCATTACCGAATAAAAATTAGATCCGTATTGCTTATAATAATTCTCGCAAAGTTTTATGCCGGCAATTTTGGCAACGGCATACGGCTCATTAGTGTATTCGAGAAAGCCGGAAAGCAGGTATTCCTCTTTTAAAGGCTGGTATGCAAGCTTAGGATAGATGCATGAACTTCCCAGGAAGATAAGCTTCTCCGTTTTATTCAAGTAGGAAGAATGTATCAAATTGCTTTCGATCATAAGGTTATCATAAATAAATTCGGCCCTGTAAGTATTGTTTGCCAGGATTCCCCCGACTTTTGCGGCTGCAACCAAAACCACTTCCGGTTTTTCCTCATTGAAAAATTTTTCAACTTCTTCCTGCCGGGCCAAATTCAAATCGGATAAAGACCTGTATATGATATTCTTATAACCGGAAGCCTCCAGGATCCGTTTTACCGCCGAACCCACCATTCCCGCGTGCCCGGCAATATAAATTTTTTTATTTATATAATCTGATTTGCTCATTACTTTTTAATCATCCGTTCTTTTTGATGAATTCATCTATTTTTTCGACAACAAAACCTATCTGCTCCTTAGACAGCTCCGGAAAAACCGGCAGTGCGACAGAGGTATCCGCCGCTTTTTCCGACTCCGGGAAATCATTTTTTTGATACCCAAGAGTAGAAAAGCATTCCTGCAGATGAAAGGGTACAGGATAATATATTTCGGTTCCAATTTTATTATCTGCTAAAAATTTCCTGAGCTCATCACGCTTTTTAACCCTGATTATATATTGATTATATATATGATAATTTCTCAATCCGGAATTTTTATATACAGCTTTCGGCAGCAAAACCTTATTTTTATCATTAAAGTTTATCTCGCCTGTTCTTTCGGAAAGCCCGGCATCAATAAGAAGTTTTGAATAGCGTTCCGCATTAGTTCTTCTTTTATCTGACCAGGAGTCGAGGTGAGGAAGCTTTACCCTTATAACCGCAGCCTGGATTGCATCGATTCGGAAATTACCGCCGATAATCTTGTGGTAATATTTCGGCTCAGCACCGTGCACTCTTAAAATTTTCATTTTGGAGGCAAGCTCTTCGTTATTTGTTGTGATCAATCCTCCGTCCCCGAAAGCACCCAGGTTCTTACTAGGAAAAAATGAAAAACAGCCTGCATCCCCTATTGCGCCTGCACTCTTCCCGTCTTTATACTGCGTTCCGATTGCCTGGGCTGCATCTTCAATTACTTTTATATTATACTTTGCCGATATCCTCATTACTTCATCCATTTCGCTGCTTTGTCCGTATAAGTGCACAGGAATAATCGCTTTCGTTTTCCTGGTTATTTTTTTCTCTATTTCTCCCGGATTGATATTGAATGTAACAGGATCTATATCTATAAAAACCGGTATGGCATTTAACCGCGAAATTACCCCTGCTGAAGCAAAAAAAGAATAAGCAGGTACAATAACTTCATCGCCCGGACGTATATCCATTGCCATTAATGCCAGAAGCAGGGCATCGGTACCGGATGAAACCCCGATTGCATAACTGCAGCCGAGATACGCGGACAATTCTTTTTCCATCTGTTCAACTTCCGGTCCCAAAATAAAATACTGGGATTCGGTTACCCTCAGCAGTGCTTCATTCAGCTCTTTTTTCAGCGAGTTGTATTGAGGCTTTAGATCGAGTAAAGGGACGTGCATAAAGTGCTCCTTGTATTACTTGCAAAATTAAGGATAATTGGGTGAAAAAAGAGAAGATCAATGTGAATCTTTGGAAAAATAAAAATCGGCTACAATTTCTCTGAATAATTTGGACTGCAGGTCTTTTTCGGAAATCAGCGGGTTATCTACCTTCCAGTCAATCCCCAATTCAGGATCATTAAAACGAATCGATCTTTCATCCTCTTTACTGTAGTAATTTGAACATTTATAATAAAAAATTGCTTCTTCGGAAAGGACTGAAAATCCATGTGCAAATCCCGCCGGTATCCAAACCTGGAAATGATTTTGATCGGAAAGCTCTAAAGAAAAATGTTTTCCGAATGTAGGAGAATTAAACCTGATATCGACCGCAACATCAAGCACTCTTCCGTAAATTACCTGGCAGAGCTTTGCCTGCACTTTTTTTCCTACCTGGTAATGAAGACCTCTAATTGTTCCTTTCACCGATTTGGAAATATTATCCTGCACTAAATTTGTTTTTATTCCATTTAAATTGAATACATCGGCCTTGTAGGATTCCAGGAAATAACCCCTGGCATCTGAATAAACTTTTGGTTTTATAAGAAGAACTCCATTCAAATCGGTTTTTATTATTTCCATAATTTTTCCGCTGTTTTTAGAAATCCGGGGGAAGATCTTTGAGAAACTTTTCAAGATAGGATCTGTAAAGACAATCCGGCATGTTTTGTACAAGCATTTCAAATTTTTTCTTATTGATGAACTTCATATTATAAGCGATCTCTTCAATGCAGGCAACTTTAAATCCTTGTCTCTCTTCAATTATCCCGAAGAAATTAGACGCCTGAAGAAGCGCTTCGGGAGTCCCCGTATCGAGCCACGCAACTCCTCTACCGATTTTTTCAACTCTCAGCTTCCCCTTTTTCAGATACTCACGGTTTATATCGGTAATTTCAAGCTCGCCGCGTGCAGAAGGCTTCAAATTCTTTGCTATTTTAACTACATTGTTATTAAAGATATACAGGCCAGGTACTGCATAATCGGATTTCGGGACTTTCGGTTTTTCTTCAATTGAAATAGCCTTCCCCCCTGCATCAAACTCTACAATTCCGTATCGCTGCGGATCTGTAACCTGGTAGCCGAAGATTGTAGCTCCTTCATTTTTTTCAAGCGCTTCATAGAAAAAATTCAACTTGCCGTAGAATATATTATCGCCAAGAATAAGCACAACATTTTGATTATTTATGAATTTTTCCCCGATAATAAATGCTTCGGCAATTCCTCTCGGGGCTTCCTGCACGGCATAATCAATTTTTAAACCTATCTGGGAGCCGTCGCCGAAAAGCTGTCTGTATAACGGTATTGTATCCGCGTTTGAGATGATAAGTATTTCATTAATACCGCCGAGCATTAATATTGAAAGCGGGTAATAGATCAGCGGTTTGTCATATATGATGCTAAGCTGCTTGCTATATACTTTTGTTATAGGATAAAGTCTTGAGCCCGAACCGCCGGCTAGTATAATGCCTTTCATATATAAAATTTTTTTTAATTATAATTTAATTATCAAATATAGCAACTAGAGTGAAAAAAAATAACTTATTTCGAATTTCGAATTTCTGAGCCAAAGAGCTCATTTCCTACAGTGTATAGGCGTCAATCTAAGGGAATGAGAAAATTTTACTATAGATAAAATCCATGTTATAAATTGAATCGGAATATAGGTCTCTAAAATCAATAAGGTTTTTTATCAATCATTGAAATCTACAAGTATCTACAGCAGGATCTTTCTCATTCTCATTCTCCCGCCTTCGGCGAGGTCCGCTCGCAGAGTCCGTCAGACTCTGCGGTCGAAGACTCCGCCTGAGTCTTCGGACTCTGACGAGAGTCTGACGACCTTTGGCGACTTTCTCTTAATCTTTATGAATCTGTTATTAACTTGTTAACCTGTTAAGTTATTAAGTTGTTAAAATATTAAGCTATTCTGAAATCCGAAATTCGAAATCCGAAATTGCATCTTATAATCCATAATATACCGAAACTGAAAATACTCTGGAATCGGTGTCGACAAAGTTCCCCTCTTCCTGCTCTTCGGAGGTTTTGTTAAATCTTAGTACGGCAGAGGCATTCAGCTCATGCAGTATCTCATAATTCAGGTTAAGTCCTATGTACCTGAAAGACCTTCTTAAACCGAAAAGGAACGGAGGCTGGGGCTGTATATACTGCCCGCTGTAATCTTCACTCCCTTTCCTTATATACTCACCCCAGAGGCCTGTACGCAGTCCTCTTATAACCCTGTAATCAAGAGAGATATATAATAGATCCGAATTATGCCCGATCCAGTGGCCCATTAGATAAGAGGCATTCGTGTATGTCTGCGCAGGTGTATGATGCCCGTATACAAAAGGATTTATCCTGGTATATTCGGCAGTAATAGTCAGGTTATGCAAGGGTATATCGGAAACTGAAGCACCCGCCGTAAAGCCGAGCTGTGTCCGGAGCCTTCTCTCATATTCTCCATCTTTTAGTGTTTTCCCGTCAGGGAATAAGGTGTTGTCGAAATTAGGAATAGTCAGCTCATCAATAAATAAAGTTCCGTATAGATGTGTATTTTTAATATTTCCTTTAGAGCTTACAGCCATAAAAATTTGGGAATTTGCATCCCCCGGCTTATTTATCCTATCGCTGACGAAATCATCGGCTAAATAGAAAAACATTATCGGTACCAGATAAGCAAATTCCAGGCGGTCGCTGTAAATAATTGATTCGCCGATGGAGAAATCGAATCCGTCGAAAGGAGTGATTATTATGCTGTGCCATGCAAAATATTTATCCCTGAAAATGTTCCTCCGGTATTCAAGAACATTCACCGAATCAACTACATCCGAGTTCAGCCAGGCATGAAAATAATTGAATGTAAACCATGATACCGGCTTTAAATTGAGCCTGAGAAAAGGGAATGAAGGCGCTTTTGAAGATAAAACAAGCTTTCCACTTTCGCCGATTCCGTATTCCAAAAAATCTTTACCGGCAGAAAAACTTCCCCAGCTCCAATCGACTGTAACCATTGCATGTGTCTCGCTGTAATCAAAATTTTTGCTGAAAGCCGTTGCCGTGATCTTTCCGGTCTCAGGAGTAAACCTGTTCATCGTTGTCTTATATTCCAAACTAGCCTCATTATACAGCTTGAAATCAAAGCTGAAACCGATATTATCCGATAAATATCCGTAAAGACCAAGACCATTCCAGCTGCGGCTCTCCCTTTCCTTTCCCGGGAAGTTCAATTCATATCCGAGTATCGGGCTGACATTAATCTTAAATAAATTATCACTGTAAGAAAATAATCTTAATCTTCCTCCGGGATCTTTACCAAACCAGCTGGCATTCTCCTCTCCCTCATTTTCTTTCTTAAATGCTTCCAGCTCCAGGTAATAATCCTTCATATAATAATCCAGCTCTTCTTTCTCCAGGTTTGTCATTTCATCTATTTTGTTTTTCGCTTCGAGCAGCTTGCCGGCAATATATTTCCTGGAGACAGGCTTCATCAGATCCTGCAGATTAATTATCCCCTTCCGGCTTAGGATGCTTAGATAATTATATACCTGATCAGTTATGGGCTGGTAAACAACTTGTCCAAAAAGAAAAGCGGAAGAGAAAAATATTAAGAGCGGCAGCAGAGATCTTTTCATTATTCCTTAAAAATTTTATACCTTATTGAACAATTATTAAGCCATAAGAAGTAATATTGATTCGATTACCAAATAAAAAAGCAGCGTGGAAAGAGTTCATTTCAGCGGGATTTTACTTAATCCGGATACTCATTTGAGTATAATACTGAAATACCTGCCGAATACCTGCTTCCTTTTGAAAATTTGTCCCAAAAACTGATACTCGAAAAACTATTTAAAGGCCGTAAGCCAAAGAGATTCCGAAAGAACGGTTGCTGCCAATCAGGTAATCAGGCGTTCTGAAAGGCTCCTGGTCGGTTATATACGAGTAACTATATGAGATCTTAGCGAAGAGCTGATGAAAGATCTCATATGATAATTCGGCAGATCCGCTTTTCTGGTTCCTTCTGGTGCCGAACAGGAAAGCAGGATACGGGAGCTGATACTGCTGTACCGGCTGCTCAGTTTGTCCCTTCCTAATAAATTCTCCGGTCACCTTTAAAGATAAGCCTCTTAGAATCTTTTTGCTGAAAGAAAGATAAAATTGATCGGCGTTGCTGCCGATCCAGTGGCCCAGGGGATAGCCGTGACTGGTAAAAAGCTGGGCAGTATTAGAGTTCATATAAACAAAGGGATTCAGCCGGGTATATTCAAAAACCAATTCGGAATTGCCGATTCCCGGATCAACAATGTTTATTCCAGCGGTAAAACCGATTGCCGATAAATTTCCGCCTTTTAAAATATCGGTGACGGAAAGTTCATCGATGAACAGCGTTCCGTACAGCTTTGTTTTAAAATCGTAATTTTTATATGCGGCATTCATAAAAATCTGGGCATTATCGCCGCTGTTTATATCTTTCTTAGCGAGGTAATGATCCACAAGCCTGAAAAACATAACAGGGATCAGGTACATATATTCAATTTTATCGCTGTAGATCATCGATTCGCCCAGGGAAAGCGAAAGATTTTCCGATGGATAAAATGAGATCATATGGGCCGCGATATATTTTTCAATCTGCGAAAGATTGAACCTGCCCGGAACCGGAGTGTACCTGATTGATGACGAATCGAGCAGGTTTGAATAAAGCCAGCCGTGAATATAAAAGAAGCTGAACCAGGGGACGGGATGAAAATCAAGCCTGATAAAGGGGAACGAGGGAGCTTTGCTGCTTAAAACAATCTGCCCGGCCCTTCCGCTTCCAATCCGGAAAAAATCTTTCCCGAATGAAAGCGCACCCCAGTCCCATGCAAAAGAAACCGTCCCATGGACTTCGGCATACTCAATGGTGTTTTCAGTTTCCTTCGATAAATTTATTCCTGTTTCAGGAGTAAACATTTTTGTCCTGTCCAGAAAAGGACCTTCCTCCTGGTTATCTTTTATATACAAGCTGAACCCGAGAGTTTTTTTATAGTAGCCATATGCTTCGGCTCCGTTCCAGCGGTGCCTCTGCGTTGCGCCGAATTCTCTAGTAAAAGAGAAACCTATAACCGGGTCAATATTTAATGTAAAATCTTTATCATGATACAAAAATGCCCTGAACCCTGCATGAGGGCTGAAATTAAAAAGTTGAAGCTTATCATTACTGATTTGAGAAGAGTCTTCCCTCATTAAATCGATTTCCGGGTAAAATTCCTTTTGATAAAAAGAAAGCTCCTCTTTTTCCAGCTCCGTCAGCTCATCAAGATGAAGGTTCAGCTCTTCCAGTTTCCGGGCTAAAAAAATTCTGGGCAGGGGAAGAACTTCATCGTTGAATTCTATTACTCCCTTTACCGAGAGACGGTGAAGGAAATCGTAAATCGTTGAGATATCCGGCTCAAAGACAGCCTGGGCATATACACTTGAGCAAAGCAGGAGGAAAGCTGTTAGTTTTCTCATTAATAAAGAATCTTTGATTTAAAAATACAACGATTGAGGGAAAATTATCAATAACCCTTTTTCCAAGATTAAGAGAATGAGAATGAGAAAGAGAAAGATTGCGACTGCAGATACTTTCCCCATTTTCCATGCCTCTTAATCAGTATTGAGATATAAGCATAGTGGATAACGAATCTTGTAATCTTGTCCAATGGATCCTTCGGATAATCTTGTAATCTTGCAATATCAATGAAGCAGCAGCCTGATCAATGCTGCAAGAGGGATAACAAAAGAAAGATAATAAAGCAGAGGCTGATATTGTATTTTCACAATGGTAATTATCTTATAGAAGATATAAAGCAGGAAACTATGGAAAAGTACTACATTCAAGGTGCTTATCTCCGGAGAAGTAGGAAGAAGCGTGGACGAAATGGAAAATAATACGATGAATACTGCAATTATAAGATCTATACCGGTAAAAAGAATTATTTTCTTCGACATCAGCCGGTCCCTGAAAAATAGGAAAAATACTATCACCGGCAGTGTAACATAAATTAATAAGGCTCTCGGGTGAAATACACGTATGCCGAGCTGAGTAAAAATGTTTGAAATATTTACGGAATAGTTGCTGTAGATTAAGAAGATTATAAAATTAAAAAATACAAGAATATCGCTTATCTTTTTCTCTTTATGCAAATTTATAACGCTGAACCCGAGCAGAGTTATGACAAAGATTAAAGAAAGAAAGATCAGAAAATTATTTATAGTGGAATTCAGAGGCATTAAGCCGACAAGTATAAGCACCGAGCAGGCTGAAAACGCCGGGAGAAGGAACCTTCCGAAAAAAGTAATTACATACTGCGGGAATTTCCAATAGAGCTGTCTGAAAGGAATATATTTCCCGAATCTCTTGTACAGCAGCAGGAGCTTCTTAATTGCCAGCAGGAGTACTGCCAGAACAATAAAAATTATAATGCCGGTAGTTTTCGAATACCTTTGATAATAGAGGGCGGTTACGGCAAAGGTCAAAGCAAAAGCCTGGAGAATAAATACTGTCAGCTTATGCTTGATATCGCTGCCTAGAATGATATGGTGAACATGGGATTTATCGGGAAGAAAAATATTTTTGCGCTTCAGGAATCTTACGACCATAACCTTCAATGTATCGATAACCGGAACACCCAGAAGAAGAATAGAAAAGGTCAGATCTATATTTTTTGTCCTTGTATCGGTTGAAGAAATTAATGCCGCTGTAACTAAAAAGAACCCCAGGGTAAGAGATCCGCTGTCGCCCAGGAAGATTCTTGCCGGGAAAGCGTTGTACTTTAAGAATCCTAGCAGGGATCCGATTAGAGTGGCGGAGAGAATTAAAAGCAGCTTATTGCCCGTCTGCCAGCCGATTAGGAACGCTACGAATGTAATGAGGAGCGAAAAGCCTGTAACCAGCCCGTCGAGTCCGTCGTATAGATTAATCGCATTAATTACCCCGACAATAAAAATCAGCAGAATTATTTTATCTATGCCTGAAGGCATTGTAAAGCCGAATAATGTTATTGTAGAATAGCCCGGTGAAAGGAATCCTATCAGAAGCATCCCGGTAATAAATTGAACCGCAAATTTCTTCTCCGGATTGAGCTCCTTTATATCATCGATAACCCCTGCGATTAAAAGCAGCGCGGAACCTAATATAAAGAATCTTATCTCATTCAGGTTGCCGTAAAAGCTGATGACGCATAAAACCGTATTCAGATAAATAATTAAGCCGCCCATCCTGGGAACGGCGCTTGTATTAATCCTTCTTTCGCCCGGAAGATCTATAATCTTTCTTTTGGTAAAATATTCAATAAAAAAAGGAGTGAAAAAGACTGTCAGCAGAAGTGAAATAAAAAATATTATCAGCAGATACATAATATCTCCTTATCCTTCCGCTATATGTTTAAAAGAAAGGAGACGAAGCATGCCGATTGTATATCTTCTATTTTCATAAAAATGCTTTTTTTTCACAGAGAACTGTAACTTTAACATTGGAGTCTGATTTTTTCCTCCGGTGCATAATAGTTATTTGACCCGATGTGGAGGAAAATGCATTATTTTGACTGTTTTGCTTAGAGTTATTTCAATTTCAAGTATATTTTTACACAAATCATGCCGCATCGGAAAAAGCATAAATTTCTGCAATTATCTTAACCAATCGGGGACAAACAGAGATTAAAAAATGTTTAAACGGATGCCCCGGCAGCATTATGCCTAAGGAAGCTGAACTTATTTTTTATGAGAATTAATCGGAGCTAATTATAGATATGCAGCAGAGTTCAGAGTCTAATCATGCGTTACAGAAGCCCGTAAAACGAAATGAATATGGGGGAAAAAATGGGGGAGAAAAAAGAGAGAAGCAATATTTTAAGTCACAAAGAGGGATTAAATTTCGGTTAAATGATATCGGTTTTGATTTACGAATTTTGATTTACGATTTACGAATTTTGATTTACGAAAGGCAAAGCGCAAAGGAATCTAAATCTGTTTTTTGCAGTTTAGCCGCTGCTCTTTTACCTGTATTTTGCACTTTGCACTGTGAACTCTATAGTTTACCAGCCGACTAATGACATTTGCAATCAGACATATCTGCTTTACAGCCTGATTTTTTGGATTTGCACTCTGATATTTCCGCTTTACATTCTGATCTTTGCCATTTGCATTCTGTCTGACTCAGTTTACGCCCTGGCTTTTGCCGCGTGCACTCTGTTTTTTTCAGTTTACACACCGGCTTTTGCTCGTTTGCACCTTGTCCTCTGCCCTTTACCCTTCGAACCCTGCGATTTACATTTTGTCCGCTGCACTTTACACTCTGTCAATTTCCCCTTTACACTTTGACACCTGCAGGTTACTCCTTGATTTTTTTCCTTTACACTTTGTGCTGAATTTATTTCAGCATCTGAATTTATTTCAGCATCTGAATTTATTTCAGCATCTTCATCGTGCACTTTATTTCTACTCTAAAGAAGATTCCGAAACCAGTTCGGAATGACAACTCCCTTTTACCGTTCACCGTTTACTGTTCACTGATTACCGATTACTGATAACCGTTTACTGATTTTTGATTTACGATTTTTGAATTACGAATTGCGATTTAAGAATTCCATGCCCGAACCTCTTCGCTTCTCAATGAAGCAGAGGAAGATTCCGATATCCGCCTAACGGCGAGACAGGTTCATCGGAATGACAAGAGCGGCACCACCCTTGTCATGCTGAATCCTGTGCCGAATTTATTTCGGCATTATTTCAGCATCTGAATTTATTTAAGCATCTGAATTTATTTCAGCATCTTCATCGTGTGCCTTACTCTTCTGAAGAAGATTCCGAAACCAGTTCGGAATGACAACTCCCTTTTACCGTTCACCGTTTACTGTTCACTGATTACCGATTACCGATAACCGT
>DATKLQ010000392.1:0-5781 GCA_035542335.1 Ignavibacteriaceae bacterium
TAAAAGCATTTACGCAGCTATAAATCTGATCTGCAATTGAATCGGCTAAATAATAAGCCGGCCCATCCGGGGAATCGCTTCTGCCGTGGCCGATAAGATCGATCACCGCACAGGCAAAACGCGAATCGATACCCGGAATTATCTGGTTCCAGTCTTCGGAGCTTCCCGTAAATCCATGTAAAAAAAAGATGAACCCGGAGGGCGGACGGAAGATCGATTTTGATTCCGCGTAAATATTAAAGCCGGAGTATTTTATAAACATTAGTTCAATTAATATCAAAAAAAGAGGCTGTTTTTTTAGCATCGAATCACAGATTCCGAAACAAGTTCGGAATGACAGCACTGAAAAAGCCTCAATTATTTATTTGATTAATGGGAATAGAATTTTCCCGGCTCATGAGTCAATCTGAATTAATTTCCTCTTTAACTCCCGGTCTGTTTCTTCCCAATATTTATTTCTAAGCTTCAGGGATTCAGCGGCATTTGTACGAATTTCCAAGACTGAAAATTTTTTATCTTCTAAAGCTTTGCAAAGAGATTCCTTAAAATGCACTTTATTTTCGATTAAGGAATAATTCCCGCCGAAAGCTTTTACAAAAGGAGCAAAATCAAGATCATGGGGTGTGATAAAATAATTTGTAAAGATATCCTTTCCTTTTTTCCCGTTATTTGATCCGGAAAGATATTTTGAAATAGGGAGCACTTCAAAAATACCGCCGCCGTTATTATTTATTATTACGATTACTAAAGGGATTAAATATTTTTTTGCAGCAAGGAGTCCGGTAAGGTCGTAATAAAAAGCAAGATCCCCGGTAAGAAGGACGGTTGTTTTTCTGGATGCAGAAGCAATGCCTAAGGCGGTGGAAGTGATTCCGTCGATACCGCTTGCTCCCCTGTTGTTGTAGATAATTATATTTTTCTCCAGAAGAGGAGCAAAGTAGTCGAAATCTCTTATAGGCATGCTGTTAGAAATCATAAGCTGGGAATCATTGGGAAGAACATCGAGGAGCTCCTTAATTATCCCTGGTTCACTTAATTCTTCTATTTCGTCAATTACTTTCTTTTTTGATCTGCAGGAGATTCCGTTAGAATCCAGCATCATTTCCAGCCAGCTTGCATCATTTCTTTTAAACCCGGTTTTCCTAAGCGTATTCACCATCTTTTCGCAAAAAAGATAAGGTTTGGAGGGAAAAGAAGCGATAGATCGATTTGAGGGATCGAACCAATCCCCGAATTCATTAATCATAAACCGCCTGGCAGAACAATTTTCGAGGTAATCATCCAGGGCTTTCGACGTCATCGTTCTGCCGAACTGGATGATTATTTCAGGCTTAAGATTTCCGGCAAAATCTTTCGATCTAAGTAGAGCTTCAAAACCGGATATAATATTGCTCTTATTATACCCGCCGAATCTAAGCTGCGAAGCTCCGTCTGCAAGCACCGGGTAGCCCAGGAGTTCGGAAAGATTCCCGCATTCTTTCCGGAATTGAGGATTAAAGGCTTCAGGGCCGGCGAGGATTATTCCCTTAGAATATTTTTTAAGTAGATCAAAAATTTCCCGGAACCATTTTTCATCTTCAACCGCATTTTCATTTTCCTTGAATGAAATTTTTCTATCTATAAAATTATTTTCTGCAAACTCTATAAGCTCTACAGAAATTTCGTCGGTAAAAGAATCAGGCTCAAAGGGTTTTCTAAAAGGAAAGTTGATATGAACAGGCCCTTTGGAATGGAAAAGGCTTTCGTAATAAGCTTTGCGGGCGATAATTTTTATATGCTTAATTCTTTTTAGAATAGGTTCGGGAACCCCGGCATCGGTAAACCACCGGATATGATTTTTAAAGATATTATTCTGGTTTATTGTCTGGTTTGCCCCGCAGTCCAAATGTTCCGGCGGCCGGTCTGCAGTGCAAATAATCAGCGGGACTCTCTGGTAGTACGCTTCAATTATTGCCGGATACAATTCAGATACAGCAGTACCCGATGTTGTTACAATTGCTACGGGCGAATCAACTGCCTTGGCTATTCCGAGTGCGAAAAAACCGCAGCAGCGTTCGTCAATATGGACATAGGATTCAATTTCATCATTTTCGGCAAAAGCAATAGTTAAAGGAGTATTACGCGATCCGGGTGAGATATTTGCATACTTTACTCCAAGCGAAGCCAGCTCTTTCACAAAAGCTCTGGCCCACAATATATTTCTATTTATTTTTGTTTTCATCAAATAATGAAAGAATAGGATTAAGCTTCAATTCGGTCTCTTTCCATTCATCCTCTGCATTGGATTCTTTTACAATTCCGTTCCCAGCAAATATAGCAAGCTTCCGGCGGCAATAAAGTGCTGAGCGGATTGCAATTACAAATTCTCCCGAATTATTAAAGTTCATCCATCCTATTAAACCCGAATATAAACCTCTTTTATAGCCTTCCAGTTTTTTAATAAGCCCCAATGCTTTCTCTTTAGGCACTCCGCAGATTGACGGAGTGGGATAAACAGCTTTCAATAAAGCATGCAGGGAAAAATCTGGTTGCAGATGTGCCAAGACTCTTGTCCAAAGATGCTGGATATTGGAATATTTTTTAACCTGGGTTTTGGAAACGGTTAAATCTTCGGCGAAAGGTTTTATCGAATTTAATATATAATCTAAAACAATCTTGTGTTCATTTATATTTTTACTGCTTGATAAAAGTGCATTTTCAAGAGCTGTATCTTCATCGGATGAAATGCCTCTCGAAGCAGACCCGGCGATTACATCAAATTCTGCCGTTGTATGCTGAAATTTTATCAACTTTTCAGGGCTGGCCCCGAAAAAAACCGATTCTCCGCTGCTGTATAAGAAGATATAGCAGTTCGAAAATCTCTTTGAGAGTTTATCTAATATTTCCGAAAAATTAAATTCATTCGTTAAAACCAGCTCTACTTTTCTTGATAAAACAACTTTTTGAATATTGTCGGCGGAAATTTCCTGAATAAGTTCAGTAACCTGGTTCTTCCATTTCTTTTTGTCTTTAGGGAGATTACCTTCGATTTTCTGAACCTTAATAACCTGTTTTTGATGAGCTGCCGGGGTATTTTTCTTTTGGTCCAAAGATAGAATATTTTCAAGAATTTTCCCGAACTGGCCTGGTAGATTTTTTAACAGGGCGGCGGAAGAAACAACTGAATTGAAAATAATATCGTTTTTATTCCTATCTTCAATTAAAATTAACTCAGGGATAATCCAAACCGCATCGCTGAAATTTTTCCATTCATTATCCGAATGTTCTGGAGTGAATTTAACGGCAGCAAATAATAGAGGAATGTTTAAGGGATTATATGCTTCCCAGTTATTCAGGCATCTCTCTTTGAATTCCTTGATCTTTTTATCAGCGGAGGAAAATCTTTGATTCCCGTTTTCAATAATTACCGCGGTTTTGGAAATCCCGGTAATCTTATATTCCTCATCCGGCTTTTCAAAATAGAATACCGGGTCATTATTCTTTAAAAGATCATCTATCGATATCTTCCCGGAAAACTTATTAACCTGGTGAATAAAGCTTATAAGGATTTCACCATTCTTAAAGGATTGAAAAGCGGATTTTTTCTGTTTCAGAAAATCTGCCAGGGAATCTACAGCGGCAGAAATAAATTCTTCCATCAAAGATTTGAATTAATAAATAGCATAAAAAGAACAAAAATTATACAGACTAAAATATTATGTCTTCTTCCACTGTTTCAAGCAGCTTGAGGTAACTTTCGTATCTCTCAATAGAAATTTTATTTTTTTCTACTGCTTCAATTACAGCACAACCCGGTTCATGCTGGTGAGTACAGGTGTTAAAACGGCAGCCCGGGAGGTGCTCCTTAAATTCAATAAAATAATGCCCAAGATCCTCTTTCCTTATTCCGTATGGATCAATTTCCCTTATTCCCGGAGTATCGATAACATAAGTATTTTCTTTAACGTTCATCATTATGCTTGTCACTGTGGTATGAATGCCACGGTCGGTTTGGCGGCTTACTTCACCCGTATTCAAGTTAAGATTACTGTACATTTTATTCAACAAAGAAGATTTTCCGACTCCGGATTTACCCAGGAAAATATTTGTCTTGGTTAAAAGAAAATTTTTCAAAGAGGTCAACCCGGCGCCTGTTACAGCGCTCGTTTCAAAAACCACATAGCCGACTGATTTATAAAGCTTTACCCATTCATTAATCTGCTTATCCTCACCCAAATCAATTTTATTTATTATAATCAGGGAATTTAAATTTGAGCTTTCCGCAATCACTAAAAAGCGGTCAATCACTTTATTGTTAAAGGCCGGTTCGGCAACGCTGCTTACTATACAAACATTATCCAGATTTGATGCTATAATCTGCTCAAGCCGTTCACCTCTGTATCCTGCTCCTTTAATTCTAGGCGCTTTCCTTGAAATATAATTGGTTCTTTCCTCAATCTTGTGGATAGCACCCGACTTATCATTCAGCATGTCAAAATGAACAATATCGCCAACAGCTGCAATATCCATCCGGTAGAGCTTATCTTTTTTAAGCTTATACTCCTGTTTAAATTTGCCCCTCAAACTGCAGCGGATTATTTCCGATATTTCTTCGGAATAAACATAAAAATCCTTACTTTCGATCCTTAGTATAATTCCTTTTATAAAGTCTCCTTTTAAAAATTAAAAAGTCCGGCAAAAACCGGACTAGAAAATAAGAGGGTTAGCAATTTTAGTCAATTGCTGCAGTCATAATCAATATTAAAACCTATAGATTGCAGATAAGATAAAATTATTAGAGGTAATTTTCTGTAAAGTTCTGGATAATCCTGTTCCGTAATTATCTCCGAAGTCATCCCACCAGCCGTAGGCATAGCCCAGGTCAATTCCAATAGTTTCTTCAGCCAGGAAACCGATACCGCCGGTTATATATTTCTTGTCATATTCCGGAGGGTCGTCCTTGTAAGGCGAAGGCTGGACGAAAAATCCGCCCCTTAATCTTAAACCTACATCCGGGATTGTATATTCCAGCCCAAGATTATAATTGACGGCAGCAACGAGTCCGTCCTTTATATCCCGATTCAGATCTGACTGGGTTTTAGCCGGATCTTCGAAACCATTCAGGTCATCAAATTTGCTTTGAGAGTAATCGATTAGTGTTCCTTCGGCACTAAAGATCAGGCCTTTTACATTGGCTGCTAAACCGAAACCGAATTCATAAGGCGTAACAATATCATATTCAACTTCATCGCTGTATGGATCTAAAGCAAATCCAGGCTGATTAACAAAATCACTATAAAAATTATCCGAGTAGTTTTCTTTTATTGAGTAAATTTTTGGAAACTGAACCGTCGTTCCGATGCGTAACATTGGATTAACCTGGTAAAGCAATCCTATTTTTGCATCCCAGCCCGAAATGTCCCAATTAAGATGTTTGTCGATATGGAGCAGCTGGAAGTTAGTTGTTCCGGCATCGTTTGGATCTATCTGATCTTGAAATAAATTATTTACATCTTCCTCGTTGTAGTTATATGTATTATCATAATTCCCGGTGATAATATTTAAATTTAAGCCGACAAATAAATTTTTATAAATCTCCACCGCACCGGAAAATGTCCAATTATTTATGTCCCCGGAAGTAAGAATATCTCCATATTGCGAAAGTCCCCCATTAATCGGGGTAACATCTTGATTAGTGCCGGTTGGCCGGTAGCTTAAACCTAATAAAAACATATTATCGTCATTGAGTCGAGCATTATAATTAATATATGATGATGTAGGATTTATTGCCGAAAACTTTAA
>DATKLQ010000393.1:0-6127 GCA_035542335.1 Ignavibacteriaceae bacterium
AGAGCAGATTGAAGTATTCGATGAAGGCTTAAAGGAAGCCGGGAAATACAGCATAACCTGGAATCCCGGAGATCTCTATTCCGGTGTATATTTTTGTTTTTTAGATGCAATAAATTCCGAAGGGAAAAATCACATTAGAAAATCTGTGAAGATGATTCTGATGAAATAACAACAACTCCTTCTCTCAATCTTTTTCCATTCCCTTTCTCCGCTTTTACTGAGTGGATGATCACAACCTGCTATTGTTGAAAATTCTATTTTTACTTTTTCGTAAGATCCCGCCCTAATGTAGTTATTATAACCTGTACAGATGTTTTAATGTTTCATGTCACGTTTCGAGTAAAAATCGATTTGCGCTACTATCCGGTTAAAAGATTAAGTCCAAGTTATTCTTAGAAAAAAATTTTATTTCAGTCCGGAAAAATCAAGCTCAAGAGACATAAAGGTTATCTGCAGTTCAAATTAATAGGGTCAAAGTGATTTTATAATAAATGAAGATATTAATGTTGAATTATGAATATCCGCCTCTTGGAGGCGGCGCAGGCAGAGCTACTCAAAGCATAGCTGCCCAGTTATTTCGTATGGGGCATAATGTGGATATAGTTACTTCCCATACCAAATTTTTATTTAATGAAAAACTTGATTACGGCGTTAAAATATATGCTGTTCCGAGCTTTAGAAACGGCATTCATGATTGCGGAATCAAAGGCGCAGTTACATATATGTTTTTTGCTTATTATAAAATGCTTAAGCTGATTAAGCAAAAAAACTATGATGTCGTTCATTACTTCTTCAGCCTGCCCACTGCATTTTTATCACTGCTTCCGGGAAAGCATCGCCGCCTGCCGTTTATAGTGTCATTAAGAGGATCGGATGTACCGGGATACGATAATTATAATAAAAAACTTAACATTCTGCATAAACTGTTCTTGCCGCTGACTAAGCTAATCTGGAAACGTGCGACCAGAATTATCGCGGTTACCGAAAGTTTAAAAAAAACCGCCCTGCTTACTAATCCTGCTCAGGAAATAAAAGTAATCCCCAACGGCATAGATACAAATATTTTCACGCCTAGGCTTAACGGTACAAGAGGAGGGAATGATTTTCAATTGATAACGGTTTCCAGGCTAATCGAAAGAAAAGGGATTCAGCATGTTTTAAAAGCATTGGCTGAAATAAAAGACAAGTGCATCCGGTTACTGCTTATAGGCGAGGGAGGATATGAAAACGAGCTAAGATCGTTATGCCGCACTCTTGGTTTGAATAACCAGGTCTTTTTTATGGGATTCCGAAGAAGGGATACTATTCCAAGCTATTTTGCACAAAGCGATGTTTTTATACTCCCTTCGCTGTCGGAAGCATTCGGAAATGTTATTGCCGAAGCGATGGCGTGCGGATTACCGATCATCGGCGGAAATGAAGGCGGCATTCCGGATCTGGTCCAAGCTGAAAACGGAATACTGGTGAAACCCGGCGACGTAGAAGAAATAAAATCGGCAATTGTCTTTATGAAGAATAATAAGGAAGTCAGAATAAAAATGGGTAAGAATAATATTTTAAAAATGGAACAGAATTATAAATGGGAAAAGACCGCATCGGCTTACTCCCGTATTTACGAAGAAAGCTTGAATGGAGACTTCAGAAAAAATTAATAATCTTTATGAATACTCGATGAAGGAGCTGCTCTGCAAATCGGAGATCCAAACTTTTCAAAAGCTCATTTCTAATTATGGAATAGATGAATCAATGAAGCTCAGGAAAAAATCCGTGAGATGGTTCTATTCTTTTTATGCTCCTTCGAAACCATATTTTATTTCAATTAAAAAACGGGAAGAATTTTCTAAAGCCGCCGAAACCATGTTAAGGATTTATGAAAAATTGACTAATGCATACTACTGCAGCGAAAGTCTGAAAAATATTCTGTTCCCAACTGGAAAGGTTCGCAACCATATTGGGATTAATCCCGGCTACCAGGGAAAATTACAGACAGCCCGGCTGGATGCATTATATAATTTTTCAAATGATTCTTTACATTTCCTGGAAATAAACACCGATATACCAGGAGGAATGGGGGATAACGATATGCTTGTAAAAATGTTCGATTCGCTGCCGTCAATAAAATTTTTACAAAGTAAATTTGAATTCAGCAGGGATACTCTTGTCGGTTTGCTTTACAATATGCTGATAAAAAAATATAAAGAATATTGTGAATGTTTCGGCAAAATTGAAAAAGAGAATCCTCACCTAGCAATTGTCTGTTCTCGTATCTCGGATATCAGGCTTGAAGTTGATTTTATCGTTGCATTGCTGAAAAAAGAAGGGTTCAAGGTCAGCTATGCCGATCCTAGAGACTTTATATATGACGGCAGGAGTCTTACGCTTAACGGGGAGGAGGTTGATATCATCAACCGCCGCGAGAATATAAGAGATATTTTCCGCACCGACAGCATAGGGAAACCGCATTCAAATATACGCAACAGAGTTATGGAGTTCAGTAAAACTGCCTGCTTGAACAACCGCTTTCTAAATAAGTACCTGAAAAGAGGGTACTTCGGTCATACCGAAGATCTTATTCGGGCGTTCGCCGAGAACAATGTATGCATGGTAAATCCATTCTTTTCGGCAATATCGGTGCAGAAAAAAGCATTTGCACTTTTATCCGGCAATAATTTCAGATCTTTATTTGATGAAGAGGAGCTGCACGTAATTAATAAATATGTTCCTTGGACGAGAGTCATTAAAAAGAGTAAAACTTTTTATGATAAAAAGGAAATGGATCTCATCCCGTTTATTAAAGTGAACAGGCAAAAATTTGTGCTGAAGCCGAATATGGGGTTTGGCGGAAAAGGGGTAATAATCGGTTGTGAAGTTAGTCAGGCTGAATGGGAAAAGAAAATAAATCTAATTATACGTTCAGGGTTAAAATATATCGTCCAGGAATACATCGATATTCCCACTGAGAAGTTCCCGGTTTATAAAAACAAAATATTTAAAGGTTTTTCTCCTCAATTTGTTAATTTAAATTTCTGGGGACTCGACGGAAAATTTGCAGGCGCGCTGGTACGGGCATCAGACAGCAAAGTCATCAATGTAGCCCGCGGTGCCAGGTTTGTCCCTGTATATTATATTTTAAATTAGGCGAATTCATAGAATGGAAGATTCCAGTTTCATTACCATTTTTTTGGCAGGCGACGTAATGACCGGAAGGGGAATTGATCAAGCTCTTCCCTGCCCCGGGGATCCGGCTCTGCATCAGTCCAACGGAAGGGATGCAGTTGAATACTTCAAGCTTGCCCAAAATGCAAACGGGCCGATCCGCTCCCCCATCGGCTTTTCATATATCTGGGGAGATGCAATTGAAGCAATAGAAATTAATAAACCGGATTTGAAAATAGTAAATCTTGAAACAAGCATCACCAGAAGTAATAATTATGTAAAAGACAAAGCTATTCACTACAGAATGAACCCCGGCAATATCTCCTGCTTAACGGCAGCAGGCTTTAATATCTGCACACTTGCAAATAATCATCTGCTTGATTTCGGATATGAAGGACTTACAGAAACACTCGGGAGTTTGAAGACGGCAAATATTAATTTTACCGGAGCCGGCTGCAGCAAACACGAAGCTGAGCTGCCGGCAGTTTGGAATGCCCCGGGTAAAGGCAGAGTTATTGTTTATTCATTCTGCCTGGCAACAAGCGGAGTACCTTTAAGCTGGAGGGCTGAAAAAATAAAACCGGGTGTCAATCTGCTTACCGAACTATCTGATGAAGTTATGCAGCGTATAAGCAGAAATGTAAAATCAATTAAACAAACCTATGATATTGTTATAGCATCGATTCATTGGGGAAGCAATTGGGGCTACGATATACCCGATGAACAGAGAAGATTTGCCCATGCATTAATTGATGAAGCGGGAGTTGACATAATCCACGGACACTCCTCTCATCATCCGAGGCCGATGGAAGTATATAAAGATAAGCTTATTATCTACGGAACCGGCGATTTAATAAATGACTTTGAAGGCTTAAAGGGAAGAAAAAAATCCGGGATTGCCTGGAGAAAATTCAAAAATCCTTGGAAACTATGGAGGCTCAACGGGCATAAAAAATTCAGATCCGACCTCGTGGTAATTTTTTTTGCCGCAATTGATCCATCTACGGGTAAACTGCTAAACCTGAGACTAACTCCGATGCAGATTAAGAAATTCAGGCTGAACTATCCGTCCCGGCAGGATGCGCAATGGCTGAGAAAAAAATTAAACCGAGTCAACAAAAAGTTCAATTTAAAACTTGAACCTGAACATCAATCATTTTCAGATAGCACCGATAAATCTTTATTTCTTACAAGATTATGAACAAACCATTAAACAATTATTTTTTTAGAGATAAAATTTACGCGTCAAGAAAAGATCTTGATAAATTGCGTTTCTCTTTACTAAAGAAGCAATTGCTTCATTCTTACCTTAATATTCCTTTCTATAAAAAAGCGTTTGATGAAGCAGGTGTCTCTCCTGAAAAGCTTAAATCAATTTCCGATTTGATTTCATACCCTGTCATCAATAAAAATATTATAAGATTAAATTATCCTGAGTTCATTAATCAAAATGCCTTCTTAAGAAATAATTTTAAAAGCCATACCAGCGGATCTACCGGGCAGCCGATGTGGACGTACTATAATATGAGAAGCTGGATAAGAAAAAAATATTTTGTGAAAGCCAGGGCAAGGCTGGAATGCGGTACAAAACCGAATGAAAAGATTGCAATTTTCGAGACTGCCTCCGCCGCAGAAACGGAAAAAAGGAATAAAAGCTTTCTATACCGCAGCCTCCTTCCCCGCGTAAAAGTTTTTTCCATATTTGAACCGCCCGGAAGGACGATTGAAAGACTCTATCGTTTTTCGCCTCAGATCCTTTACGGTCCTCCGAGCTACTTTTTTCAGCTGGCTCAGTTTATCAGGAATAATAATTTCCGGATCCCATTAATAAGGCGTGTCTTTACTAGTTCTGAATACCTGCAGGAAAATGTCCGGAATTACATAGAAAAAGTCTTTAATGCAGAGCTGTATGACATTTACGGCTCAACTGAGTTCAAGGAAGTGGCCTGGGAGTGTGAAAAGCATGAAGGTTATCATATTAACGAAGATGAAGTTATTGTAGAAGTGTTGGATGATGGGAAGCCCGCAGCCGCAAACACGCTTGGCAGCATTGCTATAACCGATCTGCGGAATACTGTTATGCCGCTCATACGCTATCAGATTCAGGATAAGGGGATGCTGATTGAAAAGAAATGCAGCTGCGGCAGAACGTTTTCTCTGATGAAGGCCTACGCCGGCCGCTCTTCTGAATATATTATCCTGCCTAACGATAAGATTCTTTCGCCTTACCTGTTTACCACAAAAATCGAAAGAATAATGGGCCTGCTGCAATACCAGATTACGCAAACCGCGAAAAAGAAAATCGTTGCGCGTATTATTACAAGTGACGGGAGCTTCACTCAAATTGCAGTTATAGTTTATAAAATTCTTTCCGCAGTTACGGAAAGCATGATGGAAATAGAAATTGAGCAGTGTTCCGATATAAGCATTGAAGAAAACGGAAAATTCAAAGTCGTAAAAAATCTATTGCTCGAAAATTCGGTTCTTTAGAGCAGGCTATGCAAAATCAAAATAAATTTATTCCGGCTTTTAATAATAAATTTTTGCTGCACATAGGTAATGCTCATATTTATTTAAAGAGATAATTAAATCAATATTAGCTTTACAAGAGAGACTAAGGTGAAAAATAAATTCATATTTAATTTTACTCCGACGGGAATGATCCCCACCAAAGAAATGACTCCTCATGTGCCTATTCGCCCTGAAGAAATAATAAAAGATGTTTTGGAAGCAGTTGAATTGGGAGTTAACATGGTGCATCTGCATGCGAGAGACTATGAAACCGGATCTCCGAGCTACAAAAAAGAAATATATGAAGAGCTTATCTGCGGGATTAGAAAAGAAAATAAAGATCTCGTAATCTGCGTTTCAACCAGCGGAAGAAATTTTTCCGAATTTGAAAAAAGATCGGAGTGCCTGGATCTAACGGGTAAAATGAAACCGGATTTTGCCAGCCTGACTTTGAGCTCTC
>DATKLQ010000394.1:0-3537 GCA_035542335.1 Ignavibacteriaceae bacterium
CGAAAATCAACTTTTACCTTGGCCTAAAAGTTTCAACTAACATGCCATTTGGAATTTTTGAAAAATTATTCGATTTGATTATAGTCATATTCTTTTCTCACTTTGTAAAGTAATTCTTACTTCCGTCAAAGCTTTTATTACCGGTATTTTGGATTTCTTTATTTTTTATTTTTTATTAAAAAAAGCATAATTAGTGATAGAAAATGTAAATTATAACAAAATTGAAGCCTATATTTTTTTTCTATTAATTTTTATTTTTTAAAGGATTTTATGATAGAGACTGAACCCGATTTAATGCTAAATCTTAATGAAGAGATATTGAAACTAAAAAAAGAGCTCAATGCTGTCATTTTAGCTCATTATTACCAGGAGTCTGAAATTCAGGATTTAGCCGATTTCGTTGGAGACAGCCTTGAATTAGCCAGAAAAGCTAAATCCGCTGAAGCTGAAGTGATTGTATTTGCCGGTGTTCATTTTATGGCCGAGACTGCAAAGATTTTAAATCCCAAAAAACTAGTGCTTATCCCTGATTTGGATGCAGGCTGCTCCTTAGCGGAGAGTTGCCCTGCTCCTCTATTTAAAAAATTCAGGGAGCTGCACCCCGGTCACACTGCAATCACTTATATTAATTGTTCCGCCGAGGTAAAAGCATTAAGCGATATTATCTGCACGTCGAGCAACGCGGAGAAAATAATTAACCAAATCCCTGAAGAAGAGAAGATCGTTTTTGCTCCGGATATTAACCTCGGGAAGTACTTAGAGAAAAAGACCGGCCGAAAGATGCTGCTTTGGAACGGCTCATGCATAGTGCATGAAACCTTCAGCGAAAGGAAAATTATCGATTTGAAAACAGAGCATCCCGAGGCAAAAATAATTGCACATCCGGAGTGTGAAGAGGTAATTTTGAACAGAGCTGATTTTATCGGTTCAACAAGCAGGCTCCTGAACTTCGTAGGAGAGGATAGTTCACAAAGCTATATTGTTGTAACTGAATCCGGAATATTGCATCAAATGCAAAAATTGGCACCTTTAAAGAATTTTATCCCTGCCCCTCCTGAAAAAAACTGCAGCTGCAATGAGTGTCCATACATGAGATTGAATACAAAAGAGAAATTGTACCTTTGTATGAAAAACAGATATCCCCGGATAGAAATGAGCGGGGAACTAATTGAAAAAGCAATAAAGCCCATCGAGCGTATGCTGGATATGAGCTAATGTCTCCGTAGTAGTAGCACTAGCATTTTTTCAAAATTATTTTGAATGTAGTACCCTGGCCTAAAACCGAACTCTTCACGAAAATCTTTCCGTTATGGTATTCTTCCACAATTCTTTTAGAAAGGCTCAATCCTAATCCCCAGCCTCTCCTTTTTGTGCTGTACCCAGGACGAAAAACATCTTTTCTTCTTTTCAGATCGATACCTTTCCCGTTGTCGCTCACCTCAATTTCCACATACCCGCGTGAATCTTTAACAATCAAATTTATTTTCCCTTCTTTAAGATCAATTGCATCAAGGGAATTTTTAACCAGGTTTTCCATCACCCATTCGAATAACTCGGGATTCAATTCGGCACAAACATTTTTATCACCGTCGATTGAAAGCTGTACACTTTTACCAAGCTGGGGAAGCCTTCTTTCGAAATACTCCGCGACTTTTTTAACTTCATCGTAAACAATGCTGGGTTTAAGTTCGGGAGCAGCTCCGATTTTTGAAAAACGGTATGTTATTTTATTCAATTTCTCTACGTCGCCGGACATTTCATCCGATATATCTAAGACTTTGTCCGGATCGTTGTAATGGAGCTTCAATACTTCTATCCAGCCCATTAAGCTGGAAATCGGCGTCCCGAATTGATGTGCGGTTTCCTTTGCCATTCCTACCCATATATTGCTCTGTTCACTTTTTTTAATATTGCTGAAACCGACATAACCGAGAATTATAAATAATGCTGCAATCATAATTTGAAAATAAGGATAAAATTTCAGCCTGCTGATAAGTTCCGAATCGCCATAATGAATTTTCTGCAATATTATTGAATCTTGATATGTAACTAGAATCGGCTTATGGGATGCATCCATTTCCTTTACTTTTTCAGTAAAGAAAAGCTGAAGCTCTTTTTTAGTTTTGGTTGAATCTATAGAGATATTCCGGATATTGGTTCTTGCGGCCTGGTTAATGCTGTCGTTTCCGTCTGTAATAATCAAAGGAAAATCGATTGGTTTGATAATATTCTCGAATAAAAATGTCAGATCAACCTCGCTGTCGGAAGAGTTGGCGATATATTCAATTCCTTTGGCATAAAGCTGAACAATCTCCCTTTCTTTTTCCTGAAGCTGCTGAACAAGATTCTGTGTATAGAACAAAGTAGCTCCGGCAATTAATATGGCAACTAAAAGCAAAGTAACTTTAATATTAATGGATGCTGGACCGCCAAACATTTTCATTGGCTGTACTCCTCGTAAAAGGTTCGTAAAGCATCAAAAACAGCCCGGGCTATTTTTGATTGAAACTCTTCGGTTCTTAATTTTTTCTCCTGTTCAGGGACAATCATAAAAGCCGGCTCTATGAGCAGGGATATCGATTCGGGGATTCGGCACATGTAAAGATTGTCCCAGTAAAGTCCTAAATCATTCAGCTCTAAATCTTCAATTAAATTTTTATGAATTAATTTTGCGAGCGGAAGAGCTTGTGTATAATAATAATAAACCGAACTGCCGTTAAACTTAATAGGGTTTACGCTTTCCGGTACGGCGTTATTATGTATGCTGATGCAGATTTCGGGGTTATACGAGTTGACCTTTTCTTTCCTATCCCTAAGCTCAATTCCTTCTGCGGAATGAGTCAAATAAACTTTCGACCCTGCATTTTCAAGGAGAGCCTCCAATTTTAAAGTAATTGCCATATTAATATCTTTTTCCAGCGTACCTCTGGGTCCAACCGATCCGGTTTCGGGATTATGCCCAGGATCCAGAACTATAATCCGGTTCTTCAATTGATTGCTCCAGAATAAAAAACCGGCATTTCTTTTGGCTGGTTTTTTTATTTTAAGGTTCAAAATATTCCCCTCATAATCTGCAGAATAGCCCCAATGCGTCTTCTGATTTAATAAGACCACCAATTTAAGAACACCCTCTTTCGGCTGGTCCCATTTAATTTCCCTAATAAAATCACTTTTCCTATCATAATGAACCCAATCAATATTAGCAGTAACATTATAAACCAGCAGCTCAATTCTGGACGGATCATTATATTGATAAATTTTATACGGAACTTTCTGGTTCAGACCTAATTTTATACTTGAATATTCCTCAGCGTTTTCAGATCTTATTACAAATATTGAACTATATGGAACAGGAGTACCCTCCGGCATCTCAAATGCCTGCGAATCCGGAATAAAAGCATATTCGTCATTTGATAGTTTTGTTTTATACCAGCTTCCCTCTTTTCCGGCTACTTCCAGCCTAATTCCCTGCGAGAGCTGCATATTGTAACCTTTCTCATGGCCGTACCTCCCGATTACGGGATTTTTGTCCCACCT
>DATKLQ010000395.1:0-9008 GCA_035542335.1 Ignavibacteriaceae bacterium
CGGATCCAATCGATGACCACTACGGATACGATGGATACTAAAGCTACGGTTCAACAGACATTAAGAATGGTCGAATCGGGATGCGATTATGTACGTATTACTGCGCCAAGCAAGCTGGAAGCGCAGAACCTTGAAGCAATAAAAAAAGAACTAAGAGAAAGGGGATGCAATGTCCCTTTAATTGCGGATATTCATTTTACTCCAAATGCGGCTGAGATAGCGGCGAGAATCGTCGAAAAAGTCAGAGTGAACCCGGGAAATTATGCCGACAGGAAAAAATTTGAAACGATTGAATACACCGATGATCTTTATGAAGCGGAGCTCAAGAGAATCCGGCAGAAATTTACTCCCTTAGTAAATGTTTGCAAGGAGTACGGCACCGCAATGAGAATCGGAACAAATCATGGTTCCTTATCCGACAGAATAATGAACCGGTACGGCGATACACCGCTCGGCATGGTTGAATCCGCGCTGGAGTTTGTACGGATTTGTGAAGACCTTAATTATTATCAGATTGTTCTTTCCATGAAATCCAGCAACCCTCAGGTTATGGTGCAGGCTTACAGACTTTTAATCCATGAGATGGAGCAGGAAGGGATGAACTATCCTCTGCATCTCGGAGTTACCGAAGCCGGGGGCGGAGAGGACGGAAGAATTAAATCGGCAATGGGAATCGGCACCTTGATGGAAGACGGGCTGGGGGATACAATTCGAGTCTCTTTAACCGAAGACCCTGAATACGAAGCCCCGGTTGCAGTTTTCATAGCGGACAGGTACAAAGATCGAACTGCTCATGCACTGATTGAACCGGTTGAAGATTTATTTTATGATCCTTTCGAATACAAAAGGAAAGTTTCATTTGAAGTTTCCGGAATCGGCGGAAACAACGTTCCCAGGGTAATTGCAGATTATTCCGAAAGGATTATCCAGAAACCGGCTGATCTGAACGACGTAGGATATTTCTACGATGAGAAAACGGATAAATGGAATATGACTGACAGCGCTTCAGATATCATTTATTCCGGCAGCCGGGTAATTCCTTTCGATCCTCCCTATGGAGTTCGGGTTGTTTATGATTATCATCTATGGAAAACTTTGGAAGATAAAAAGAAAGGCTATCCCCTTCTTTCCTCACAAGAATATTTAAGTTCAAATTTAAAAAACGATTTGTTGAATTATGTCCCGGTAAACATTCACTCCTTAACTGAAGCATTTCTAGAAAAAATAAAAAATGATAGGACTGCAGTTTTGGTAATCGAAACAAATAACCTGCACGGAATGGCTGAACAAAGAAGAATATTTATAAAACTTCTGCAGAATAAAATTGAGAACCCGGTTATAATCAAAAGAGAGTATCGGAATATTAATCTAGACCAGCTTCGTTTGTTTTCCTCAACAGATCTTGGGGCGCTTCTGATTGACGGATTCGGAGACGGAGTTTGGATTAGAGTAAATAATTTAAAAGAAAATGAGTCCGCCCTTAAAGAAGTAATTTGGACTAAATCATTTATTGGCAAGAATGAATCCAAAGAAAAGATTATAAATAGAATTCTGTTCGGAATTCTCCAGGCTGCCAGAACAAGGATTTCAAAAACAGAATATATTGCATGTCCTTCATGCGGACGAACGTTATTTGATCTGCAGGAAACCACTGAAAAAATCCGTAAAAGAACCGAACATTTAAAAGGGGTAAAAATTGCAATTATGGGATGCATTGTAAACGGCCCGGGCGAAATGGCAGATGCCGATTACGGGTATGTGGGCTCAGGAGTCGGAAAAATTACCCTATACCGCGGCAAGGATATAATAAGAAAGAATATCCCTGAAAATAATGCAGTAGATTCGTTGATTGATCTTATAAAAGAAGACGGAAACTGGATCGAATCGCAAGACGGTATCTGATGTGTTGTTTATCAAGCATAAAAAGGGGGAGTGACTATAATTGAAAATTTAGATTAATTCATATATATTTACCTACTATATATGAATATAATCTACCCCAAATTGAAAATATTTGCCGTATACAAGATCTTAGAAACTAAATACAGATATTAAACCATTTAGATACACCCCGATGAACTCGGGGTGTTTTTTTTGTTATGACATGCGGAGAGATTTTTAAAATTTTGGAAACCTGGGCGCCGCGGGAAATCTCGTCGGAGAAAGACAATCCCGGTCTCCAGGTAGGTTCTGGGAAAAATACTGTTAAGAATATTCTTTTAGCACTGGAACTCAATATGGATGTAATTACAGAATCGATTGCAAAAGAGTGCAACCTTATCATAACCCATCACCCCCTTATTTACCATCCCCTTAAATCGCTTGATTTTCAAAAAGATGAAAACTCGCTTCTGATTGAGAAGCTTATTAAAAATGATTTGAATCTCTTCTCTGCGCATACAAACCTGGATTATACAAAAAACGGTGTCAGCTTTGAGCTAGCAAAAAAGCTTAGATTAAAGGAAATTAATTTTCTTCTGAACCTTCAGGCAAACCAATATAAAATTTCTGTTTTTGTCCCTGAAGATCGTATTGAAAAAGTTGCGGAAGCAATATTTAATGCAGGCGGGGGAATTATCGGCGAATACAGCAGGTGCAGCTTCAGAACCGCCGGAACAGGAACTTTTTTCGGGTCTGACGGGACATCTCCCTTCGCTGGGAAAAAAGGTAAAACGGAAAAAATCGGTGAATTTAAACTTGAAGCAATTGCAGATTCATGGAAAGTCGGAGAAATTATTTCAGCGATGATTGATGCCCATCCTTACGAAGAACCTGCTTACGATATTTATCCTTTGAAAAATAGAAACGTTAATTACGGGATGGGTGCAATAGGAGAGCTGAACAAGCCGATGAGCAGGCAAGAATTTCTAAAATATGTTTCCGGAAAACTTGGCTCAAAATGCTTAAAATATGCCCCGGGGAAAAGCGAATCAATAAAGAAAATTGCGGTCTGCGGCGGTGCAGGAACCGACCTGCTGAAAAATGCAATCCTGGCTGAGGCTGATGCATTTGTAACTGCCGATGTAAAATATCATACTTTCCAAGATGCGCAGGGGAAAATTCTATTGATAGATGCCGGGCATTATGAAACGGAAATACACGTGCTTGATCGGGTAGAAATTGAATTGAATGCCGCGGCAAAGAATAATTTTAAAATATTTAAATACAGCGGTTCTACGAACCCGGTAATTTTTTACAACAATTAAGGAGCTAATAAAAATTGATTGGCCGGCTAAAAATATTATATGAATTGCAGAAAATAGATGATCAGCTTGATGAACTGGAAGAACTGCGGGGAGATTTGCCCGATGCAGTAAATTCTCTGGTTGAAAAAATAGATCAAATTAAAAAAGATATTTCCGAAAAAGAAAAAGAAAAAAAGGAATCGCTGGCAAAAAGGCAGGAGAACGAGGAGGAGATTGAAAAATTAAAAGTTAACCAGAAGAAATTTAAAGCTCAGCTTTACCAGGTTAGAAATAATAAGGAGTATGATGCACTGACAAAGGAAATCGATCATACCGAAGAACAGATTACAAAGCTTGAAACGGAAAATGATTCCTTTGCCGATCTCAGTAAGAGGCTGTCCGAGGAAATTGAAACGGTTACTCCCCAGCTCGAAGAATTAAAGGAAGATTTGAAAGCAAAAGAAGCAGAGTTGAAGGAAATCGTAAAATCCAATGAGAAAGAGGAAGCTAAGCTGAAAGCAACGCGTAAAGATATTGAATCAAAAACAAAAAAGGCCGATTACTTGGCCTACATGAGAATCAGAAAAGCAAAAAAGGGGAAAGCTGTTGTAACTATTAAACGATCCGCCTGCTCAGGCTGCCACAATATTGTGCCTTCACAGAGGCAGCTGGAAATCAGAAGAAATAATAAGCTTTTCTTCTGTGAATACTGCGGAAGGATTTTGGTTTCACCGGAGGTGGCCGAATCGGTCGAATAAAAACATTGCCTCTCAAAAAATTTTTAAATTATTCTTAGAGAACTGCACTCTTTTAAAAATATAGCTCCCCTCTGTCAATTCTAATGACTTAACCAAAGTTATTTATTATATTTGTTCAGTCTGACTAACCTAAAAGAAGTCGGTTCCTTTAAATAGTTTGCGGGGAGAGTCAGAATTTTTAATTCGCCGCAATTTAGAATAATAATAGTTCACGACCGGGCAATTGCTTCCCGATAAATCGGGAGGAGGAAAGTCCGAACTTCACAGAACAGGGTGCCGGGTAATTCCCGGGGTCCCGGTGTAATAGCCGGGATACGGAAAGTGCCGCAGAAAATATACAGCCCCGTGAGATGATAATTTCATGGGTGGAAATAAAAGATTTTCATATCTCACGGGGTAATGGTGAAAAGGCGAGGCAAGAGCTCACCGCTCAGATGGCAACATTTGAGGCATGGTAAACCCCGCCTGAAGCAAGGTCAAATAGGGAAATTTTTCCCGATTAAATCGGGGTCAAAGTTGTTCTGCTTTGTTTTCCGCCAAAAGCGGAATGAAATTTCCGGGTAGACTGCTGGATTCCGCTAGTAATAACGGAACAAGATAAATAATTGCCGTCCCGATAAAACCGGGAAACAAAATTCGGCTTATAAGTCGTGAACTGTTTTTATTCTTTAGGCTTGAGGTTAGTTCTGCTTTAATTGAGTTCAAGCCCAATTGTTTTAATAAATAAATTTTTTATGCTGAAAAACCGCTGGAAAATAAAAGAAATTTCAGATGATTATGAAGTAAAAGCTTTAGCCGATTCATTAAATATTTCAGAAATTCTTTCCAGGCTTTTGGTTCTCCGGGACATAAAAAATTTCTCTCAAGCAAAATACTTCTTCCGCCCCTCTGTTGAATCCCTTTATGATCCCTTCCTGATGAATGGTATGGAAACGGCAACTTCTAGAGTAATCAAGGCCTTAACCGAAAATCAAAAAATATTAATCTTCGGGGATTACGACGTTGACGGCACTTGCGCAGCGGCCCTCCTGTATCTTTTTTTAAAAGAGCTTGATGCTAATGTAGATTATTATATTCCGAAAAGATTAATTGAAGGATACGGGCTTTCCAAATACGGGATAGAATACGCTCACGAAAAGCAGAGTTCCCTTCTGATCTCGGTAGATTGCGGAATCACTGCAATTGATGAAGCCGAGTTTGCAAAAAAATTAGGTATCGATTTAATCATCTGCGATCATCACCATCCGAAAGAGACAATACCGGATGCACTCGCCATCCTGGATCCCATTAAGCCTGGTTGTGCTTACCCATTTAAATATCTTTCGGGTGCAGGAGTTGCATTTAAATTAGCCCAGGGGATATCGAGCAGGATCGGCAGGAATGAGCTTCCTTTAAAATTTCTTGATCTTGTTGCTTTAGCAGGTTCGGCGGATATTGTCCCGCTGATTAATGAAAATAGGATCCTGGTAAGGGAAGGGCTTAACCAAATTAATAATAATCCCCGTCCGGGCATCTTTGCCCTGATAAAGAGCAGCAATATGGAGCCTGGGAATTTGACATCAGGCCAGATTGTATTTACAATTGCACCGAGAATAAATGCCGTGGGCCGGCTCGGCGATGCTCAAAGAGCTGTTGAACTGCTCCTCACCACCGACCCCGGCAAGGCTGCAGAACTGGCTGAAATACTGGAGACGGAGAATTACCAGAGAAGAAAAATTGATGAAGACACCTTTCTTCATGCAATGGACATTGTACAGAATTCTTTCGATTTAAATGAGCAGCTGGCAATAATTCTTCACCAGGAAACCTGGCACCCGGGAGTAATCGGCATCGTTGCTTCCCGCCTGGTGGAAAAATATTACCGTCCTACTATTATGCTCACCACTGTGGATGGGATTGCAAAGGGTTCGGCAAGAAGCACTTCAAATTTCAATATTTACAATGCATTGAAACAATGCGAAGATCTTCTGATTCATTTCGGCGGCCATCAGGCTGCGGCGGGACTGGCAGTTGAATTGGAAAAGCTCAACGAATTCAGAGAAAAATTCAACCGGATTGTTAAAGAATCTTTGAACGGTGAAGATCTGCTCCCTGAAATTGAGATCGATTCAAGGCTGAGATTTTCCGAAATTACACCTAAATTTCTGAGGGTGCTTGATCAATTTTCCCCGTACGGTCCCGGAAATATGAGGCCTGTTTTTCTGTCGGAAAATGTGGAAGTTTCAGGGATAGCAAGAATTGTAGGGGCGGATCATCTCGTGCTGTCCGTAAAGCAAAGCGGGTGCGATAAAGTCTTTGACTGCATTGGATTTAATATGGGCGGCTTCTGTGAATTAATGAATAAAACCGATGCATTGTTTGATATAGTTTTTACTCTTGATAAAGCTGCAAGAGACGGAAGAATTTTCCCGCAGTTTAAAATAAGGGATATAAGGGAAAAAGTTAACCCCGTAACACCTCAAGTTCGGGAGGAAATAATAGAAAAAATTAATGAAAGAAATGAGGAGTTAAATTAAATGTCCGGTCATTCCAAATGGGCAACCACTAAAAGAAAGAAAGCGGCAATCGATGCTAAACGGGGGAAGATGTTCACAAAGCTAATCAAAGAAATTACTATAGCTGCCCGTGAAGGAGGAGGCGATCCGGGCGGAAATCCCAGGTTGAGACTGGCAATTGATAATGCAAAGGCCATGAATATGCCGCAGGACAATATCGACAGGGCAATTAAAAAGGCTACCGGCGAACTTGAAGGAGCACATTATTCCGAGCTGACATATGAAGGCTATGCCCCCAGCGGCATTGCGGTTATAGTGGAAGTAGCTACCGACAATAAAAACAGGACTGTAGCTGAGGTAAGACATATCTTCGGCAAGCACGGCGGGACACTGGGCGAAACAGGCTCTGTAGCCTGGATGTTTGACAGGAAAGGAATTATTACTCTGCCTAAGCAGGGAAAGTCGGAAGATGAAGTGATGGAAATTGCTCTCGATGCAGGAGCCGATGATCTTGAAACTGCAGACGATTTCTTTGAAGTAAAAACTTCAATGGAGGCCTTTGAACCAGTAAGGAAAATAATCGTGAACAAAAAACTGACGGTAGAAAATGCTTCGCTCCAATGGGTTGCAAAAAATTCGGTAAGGATCGGCGGTGAAGACGCTGAAAAAGTTATTGCACTTATTGAGTCGCTGGAAGACTGTGATGATGTACAGAATGTTTATAGTAATGCCGATTTTGCAGAGTGAGAAAAAAGCAGATTGGGAATTTATGATTTTTGATTGAGATTTACGATTAAATAATAACTATGATTTTTTTGAATAACAATATTGTACAATATATCTCTGTCTTCAGATTATACCCCTATACCCTTATGTCCCTATTTCCTCCGGATTCCTCCATACCCGGAGGTTCCCGATGATAATACTCGGTGTTGATCCCGGTACAAATCTAACCGGATTCGGCATTATCGAAAACGGGAAAAAATCAGGCTGCACCCAATCAAATTTTGTTCACATATCAAGCGGTGTAATTAAGCTTCCGGCGGAAAAAAATCTTTCGCAAAAATTAGAGATCATTTACGATGAGCTTGCCGGATTAATTAAGCGCTACAGGCCCGATGAGTTTGCAATTGAGACGGCTTTTTACGGGAAGAACGTCCAGTCGGCTATGAAGATCGGATACGCCAGGGGAGTATCTCTACTTGCCGCAGTTCATAACGGCATCCCGTCGAGCGAATATTCACCCAGGGAAATAAAGAAATCAATTGTGGGCAGAGGCGCAGCGAGCAAGGAGCAGGTATGTTATATGATTAAAAATTTACTATCGGTAAATTCTTTAAAAATGAAATATGATGAGTCGGATGCCCTTGCAGTTGCATTATGCCACGCATTCCGGATGAATAATTTTAAAACTATAAAATCTGGCAGCTGGAAATCATTCGTAGAAAAATATCCGGATCGTGTAATCAATCCTTAATTTAAAAAATTTAAAGATTGAAAAATTTAAAGATTTAAAGATTAGGAGAGTTAAATATTTCTTAAAATAATAAGAGGGGAAAAATGAAAGCAATAACATTTGAAGATTTAAATGTCTGGAAAGTTTCTAGAGAATTTGTTAAATCTATATATGAATTAACTTGTTCCGATAAATTCTCTAAGGATTTCGGTTTAAGAGATCAGATCCGGAGATCAGCTGTATCAATAATGAATAACATTGCGGAAGGATTTGAAAGGAATAATAACAGGGAATTTATAAAGTTCTTAAAATATTCAAAAGGATCGGCCGGTGAAGTAAGATCAATGCTCTATGTGGCCTTAGATTTAAATTACATCTCCGGGGATTCTTTTCAAAGTAACTATGAAAAGAGTATAAATATAATAACTCAAATTTCAAATTTTATTAAATATCTGCGGAAGCACGCGATTAAAGAAAATCTATCAAAGCTCCGTTCTTTAATCCTTCAATTTTTAAATTTTTAAATCATTTAATTTCTTATTAAAATGATCGGCTTTTTATCCGGTAAAATAATTTCTTCCAAACCCACAAAAATCCTGCTCGATGTAAACGGAGTAGGATATCTCGTTAATATTTCTATTAATACTTTTGACCAAATAAACGAAAAAAATTCGGTTTCACTCCACATTCATACTCATGTTAAAGAAGATTCCATCTCACTCTACGGTTTTTATACCGAAGCAGAGAAAGATATGTTCGAGCTTCTGATCGGTATAAACGGTATTGGCCCGAAACTGGCTATCGGGATCTTATCGGGGATCCAGGTTGACGAATTAAAAGAAGCAATACAATCCGGAGATGTTTCGAGAATGATTGCTGTCCCGGGGATCGGAAGAAAAACAGCCGAAAGAGTTGTGCTGGAGTTGAAAAATAAAGTCGACCAGATTGTTGAAAAAGGAGCGGCAGAACTTCCATACAGCTTGAAGAATGAAGCCGTATCGGCTTTAACCACCTTGGGCTACAGCTACAAAGTTGCCGATAATGCTGTCCGCAATTTATTGAACGAGAACGGTAGTATTTCGCTTGAAGAATTAATAAAAAAGGCGCTGGTAAA
>DATKLQ010000396.1:0-9621 GCA_035542335.1 Ignavibacteriaceae bacterium
GGAAAATACAGTATTGTATATTTTAATCCTGATGAAATAAGCGATCAATATATCCCGGCTCCTTTTTCTTTTACCGACTTGAAGATCTTTAATCAATCCGTTCCTGTCTCTAACGGCGGCAGCACTATATTAAACGAATCAATAACCACTGCTTCAATTATGGAGATTCCTTATAACAGCAGCGATATTATTTCAATCGAGTTTGCGCTGCTGGACTTCTATAATGTGAAGGCAAATACCTTTCACTATAAACTTTCCGGCTTTGATGACAGGTGGATTTATGTTGGTTCAAAAAACAGTGCAACATATACTAATCTTCCCCCCGGTGATTACACTTTCTATGTTAGAGCTATTAATAATAACGATAAGAGAAGTGAAAAAGAGGCTTCGATTAAATTAATCATTATACCTACTTATTACCAAACTGCCTGGTTCAAACTTTTAGCAGCGTTCGCATTGCTGGTTGCGGTATTTCTCATTATTCAGCTTAGAACAAGGGTAATAAAAAATCAGAATAAATTGCTCGAAAGTAATGTACTTGCCCGTACTAAAGATCTGCAGGCATCGCTTCAGGAAAAAAATACCCTTTTACAGGAAAAAGAAATACTGCTTAAGGAAATTCATCACCGTGTTAAAAATAATCTCCAAATTATTTCCAGCCTGCTTTACCTAAACTCGAAAAAACTTAATGACTGCAAAATGCTGGATACTTTCAGAGTCAGCCAGAACCGGATTAAATCCATAGCGTTAATTCACGAAAGGCTCTATCAGTCGAAAGATCTCGCGAGGATTAACTTTAAAGAATATATGCAGAGGCTGGCCCATGATCTTTTCACCTCATACGCAGTAAATCAGAACCTGGTTAAACTTGAGCTCGATATTGAAGATATTTTTATTAATGTCGATTCTGCTGTACCGTTTGGACTGATAATTAATGAATTAATATCCAATTCTCTTAAGTATGCATTCCCAAATTATGAGGAAAAAAGCAAACAGGGATTGATTAAAATTATTTTTAGGAAAAATAAGAATGAAGATTATTTCCTGGAAGTAAGCGATAACGGTATAGGTTTGCCCCAAGATTTTGAAGAACAGAAAAAGAATTCGTTAGGGCTCCAATTGATTGAAACTTTGACTGCTCAGCTTGATGCCGTTCTTGATATTAAATGCAGTCCGGGAACCGTGTTCAGAATAATCTTAAAGAATGATAAAGGGAATATCGTAAACGCATGAAAAAATCATCAATATTAATAGTTGAAGATAACAGCATTGTAATGCTTGAGCTTAAGGAACGTTTAAATGAAATGAACTACGAGGTAGTTGATTCGGCAGTTTCAGGCATGGAAGCTGTCGAGAAAGCAAATATCCACCGGCCTGATCTGGTAATTATGGATATAAGACTTAAAGGCGAAATGGACGGCATCGACGCTGCCGCGGTAATCAGGGCTGAATATAATCTCCCGGTTATATACCTTACGGCCCACACCGATGAGCATACATTATCGAGAGCCAAACTTACCGAACCTTTTGGCTATATTATTAAACCTTTTGAGGAGCGGGAGCTGTTCACGACAATCGAAATGGCCCTTTATAAGCATAACATGGAGAGAAAGCTAAAGGAAAGCGAGCATTGGCTTAATGCTGCATTGCAGAGCATCGGCGATGCATTAATTGCAACCGATATAAATGGAGTAGTAAAAATAATTAATCCAGTAGCGGAAGAAATAACCGGGTGGCAGTCTTGCAGCGCCCTAGGGCTAAGCATAAAAGAAATTTTTAAAGTAAAAAATGAAGCCGGCGCTGAGCTGCTTGAGAACCCTGTTGAAATATCCTTAAGAAATAATTCAATTATCGGAGAGGCAAATAAAATCCTGGTTTCCAAATCAGGCACGATGCTGCATATTGATTACAGTTCAGCCCCTATAAAAAATGAATCCGGCAAAACGACTGGAATTGTGCTTGTATTTAGAGATATAAGTGAATATGTGAAAGCCAAAAAACTAATCGAAAATCAGAAGAAATTTCTAAAGCAGATTATCGATACCGATCCGAATTATATATCGGTTAAAAATTCGGAAGGGAAATTTGAACTGACCAATAAAGCCGCTGCAGCTGTACTCGGTGCGTCAGCCGATGAAATTGTCGGTAAATTCGATTTCCAGTTTTTTGATTCCAAGGAGGTTGAGAGTCAGAGAGCTATGGAAAATAAACTAATCGGTTCCCAGGAAGAAATTTTTATCCCTGAAGAAAAACTGATTGACTCAAACGGTAAAGTTCATCTTCTTCAGACTTTTAAGAAGGCAATAGAAAGCCAGAACGGAAAAGAAAAATTAGTATTGACCGTTGCATCCGATATAACCCAGCTTAAATTAACTGAACGGGCATTAAGAGCCAGCGAAGAAAGAATTAAAACATTGCTGGAGGCAATACCGGATATTGTGCTCAGATGCAATCAACGGGAGATACTTCTAGATTATCACGCGCAGAATACCGAGATCTTATTTAGAAAAAACGGGGATGTCGTCGGGAAAAGCTTATTTGAAATTTTTGAATATGATTTTGCTCATAAGTTATCTTCATTTTCTAAAAAGGCTTCATCCACTGGCGAAATTCAAGTATTTGATTATGAGTTCGGCGCTGATTTTCCTTCCGTATACCAGGTTCGCATTTTCAGTAATGCCCAGGATGAGTTTATAATTATTCTTAGAGATATAACAAAGATGAAGCTTGTCGAGAATGAGTCGTTAAATTATTTAAAAGAGCTTCAGGTAAATAAGAATGTTCTTGAACAGAAAGCAGCCGATCTTACCGAATTGAACACAAAATTGAATAAATCGGAACAGGAGCTGATTGCCTTGAATGCGGCAAAAGATAAATTTTTTTCGATAATTGCGCATGATCTGAGAAGCCCTTTTAATTCTCTGATAGGTATAACGGAATGTCTTTATAATGATGTAGATAAAATTTCCAAGGAAGAAATTAAATCCCTTTTGCTGGATCTGAATAAATCGGCCAAATCAACCTTTAATCTTTTGGAAAATCTTCTCCAATGGGCAGCAATAAAAACAAAAAAAATAAATTATGATCCGAAGATTCTTGAACTGGATAAATTAATACAAGGAGTAGTCGAGCTTTATTCCGGTATAGCATTCAGCAAAGGAATTATGTTGTCTTCGGATATAAATCCTTCCATCACCGCATACGGCGATTATAACATGGTTTCATTCGTCCTAAGAAACCTTATCTCAAATGCCGTAAAATTTACAAAACCGGGAGGAGTAATAAATGTTTATGTACAGGAAGAGAAAAAATATATAAAAATTTGTGTGTATGATTCTGGTGTAGGGATGAATCCCGAAAAGGTTCAAGAGTTGTTTAAGCTTGATAAAAATGTATCTACACCCGGGACTTACAATGAAAGAGGCTCGGGCCTCGGCTTAATTTTGTGCAAAGAATTCATTGAGATGAATAAGGGAAAGATATCCGTTCAGTCTAAAACAGGAGAAGGCTCAATCTTTGGTTTTACTCTGCCCAATATGAAATTGTAAAACAGCTGATAGATATGCAGATTTTGAAAGTCTGGCATGTCTAGGTGAAGAATATTAAAGTAAATTACTAGAGTTAAAAATGGTGAAAATATGATAAAAGTTTTAATCGTTGAAGATGAACTGATAGTTGCTTTGGAGCTGAAGAGCAGACTGCTTGATCTCGGCTATAGTATCTGCGGTATCGTTGCATCCGGTGAAGAGGCAATTGAGCTGACTGCTAAAGAGAATCCTGACCTGATCTTAATGGATATAAATATCAAAGGGGCATATGACGGAGTTAAAACCTCCGAGATCCTTAAAATCGATTATGATATTCCTATAATATTTATTACTGCATTTTCTGATCCCAAAACACTTCAAAGGGTTAAAGTAACAGAACCTTACGGCTATATCATAAAGCCATTCGAAGAACGAGAGCTGCATACCGCAATTGAAATCGCCTTGTACAAACATAATATGGAGAAAAAACTCAGGGACAGCGAGAGAAGACTCTCAATTACTCTTAAGAGCATAGGAGACGGAGTAATTGCCACAAACCATGAAGGAATCATAAACTATCTCAACCCGGCCGCAGAATCATTGACTGGTTATAATTCCGCAGATGCTATAGGGAAAAATATAATAGATATCCTGCATTTCAAAGATGGAGAAAATATCAGGATAGCAAAAGCCGCTAAAGATGAATTACTAGCTTTCGGAGCTACAAAGAATTTTCCTGCAAGTGCTGTGCTAGTCTGCAGGAACGGGAAAGAAATAGTGATTGAAACTGATGCCGCTGCCATTAAAGATAATAAGGAAAAAATAAACGGAATTGTATTAAGCTTCCGGGATATAACTGAACGGAAAAAAATGGAGGCTGAATTAAAAATTGCACTGGATAAAGCGCTTGAGTCTAATAGATTGAAATCTATTTTCCTTAGCAATATGAGTCATGAGCTCAGAACGCCTATGGTAGGAATACTCGGATTCACTCAGATTTTAAAGGATGAACTTTCTGATAAACACAACGGCGAAATGCTCGGGATGATAGCAGATGCGGGAAACAGGCTTTTATCAACACTTGATTCAATACTGGAATATTCAAATTTCGAATCGAAAAAAACTTCCGTTATATTGAAAGAAATATACCTGGCAGACCTCGAAAGTAATTTGAGGCACAAATTCGAATCTATTACTGAGCAAAAAGGATTGAAGCTGAATATTGATCTTAGAAAAAATAACATTACGGTTCTTGCCGATGAAAAACTTCTCGAAAGGGCAGTGCACAATATAGTTGATAACGCAGTGAAGTTTACCCATGTTGGGATTATAAATATAGAAACTGACGAGAATAGGAAGAACGGAAGGCCTTGGGGAATAATCAGAATAGCCGACACGGGGATTGGGATATCTCCCGAGAAAATGAATATAATCTTCGATGAGTTCAGACAGGTCAGCGAAGGAGGCGCACGTACTTACGAAGGAAGTGGTTTGGGTCTTACAATAGCTAAAAAGAGCATTGAGCTGATGGAAGGTAAAATAAAAGTTGAAAGCGAAATAGGAAAAGGATCAAAATTCAATATTTATTTGCCGCGTATGAATAAAACAAGCTGAAAAATTAAATATATCGTCCTTTATTGTTTCTTTTGCTATTTACTTCTTGTAAAAATTTGCTCCCCTTTTTTTCGTCATAAATCAGTAAATTTATTTTTTAAAATAAATATTTCTTAAAAGAATTACCGGTTTATTAAATTCCCTGAAAGAACATTTATGAAAATTTTTGAACATCCAGACAAATTTGTGAACAGACACATCGGTCCTTCGGAGAACGATATTTCTGAAATGCTGAAGGTTATAGGCACAGATTCCGAACAAAAATTAATTGGCGAAACAATTCCTAACCGGATTAGGCTGAATAATCCTCTTAGTATTGATGATTCGGTTACGGAATATAGATACCTTGAAAATCTGAAAAAGATCGCAAAAAAAAATAAAGTGTTTAAATCTTATATCGGATTAGGTTACTATCCGGTAAGGATGCCGGGAGTTATTCAAAGAAATATTTTGGAAAATCCGGGCTGGTACACTCAATATACTCCTTACCAGGCTGAGATCTCCCAGGGGAGGCTGGAAGCTTTAATGAATTTTCAAACTGCTGTTATAGATCTAACCGGGCTTCCTATCGCAAATGCATCGCTCCTTGATGAGGGTACCGCTGCTGCGGAAGCAATGCACATGTTTTATTCTCTGCGAAAAAATAAAAACGCAAAAAAATTTTTAGTATCCGAGGAATGTTTCCCCCAGACAATTGATGTTCTCAAAACCAGGGCGAATTCTCTCGGGATTGAGCTAGTATTATCAAATCATAAAAAATTTACTCTTGATGATTCGTGCTTTGGACTGCTGGTTCAATACCCGGCAGCAGGCGGCGAGATTTATGATTATGCCGATCTTTTCAAGAGAGCGAGGGAAAGAAATGTTTTTAGCGCTGCTGCGGCAGATCTTTTAAGCCTGGCACTCTTTGCATCTCCGGGTGAAATGGGAGCTGATGCGGTTTTAGGCAGTTCACAGAGATTCGGCATCCCGATGGGATTCGGCGGACCGCATGCTGGTTATTTTGCCGTTAAAGAGGAATTCAAAAGAAATATACCAGGCAGAATTATCGGGGCTTCGGTCGATGCTCGCGGAAAACTTGCTTTCAGAATGGCTCTGCAGACAAGAGAGCAGCATATCCGCAGGGAAAAAGCAACAAGCAATATATGCACTGCACAGGTTCTCCTGGCGGTGATGGCAGGGATGTATGCAGTTTACCATGGGCCTTCAGGGATAAAATCTATCGCAGAAAGAATACATAAGCTGACAATGCTTCTTGAAGCAGAACTTGCTCGGTTAGGATTCAAACAATCAAATAAAAACTTTTTTGATACTTTAAAGTTGGAAATTCCCGATAGACAGCTCACTGAAAGAGTAAGAAAGATTTCATTATCTAAGGAGATTAATTTCAGGTATTTTGAAACCGGAGATATTGGAATTTCTCTGAATGAGGTTACCGACTTTCAGGATGTTCTCTCAATCATTTCGGTTTTTTCTGAAGCGGTTTCAAAAATACCGGATGAAAATAATATCGCTTCATTATCGACAGGAATTAAAATCAATATTCCGGAGAACCTGAAAAGAAAAACTCCGTATCTGCAGCATCAGGTATTTAACAAATTTCATTCTGAAACCGAGATGCTCAGGTATTTAAAGCACCTTGAGAATAAAGATCTCTCACTTGTTCATTCTATGATTCCTTTAGGCTCCTGTACGATGAAATTGAATGCTTCTACGGAAATGGCACCAGTGACCTGGACAGAGTTTTCCGATATTCATCCCTTTGCACCCATCGATCAGGTTGCCGGATATTTAGAAATCTTTAAAACTCTGGAAAAAGATCTTGCGGAGATTACAGGCTTTAAAGCGGTTTCGCTTCAGCCGAATTCCGGGGCGCAGGGAGAATACACCGGGCTTCTCGTCATTAAAGAATATCATAAAAACAGGGGGGAAGCTAAAAGAAATGTTGTGTTAATTCCTTCATCTGCTCACGGAACTAATCCTGCCAGCGCCGTAATGGCTGGGCTAAAAGTCATTATAGTTAATTCGACGGAAAAAGGCTATATAGATCTGAATGATTTAAAAAAGAAAGCCGAAGAAAATAAAGACGCTCTTGCAGCTCTAATGGTAACTTACCCTTCAACCAGCGGCGTGTTCGAGGAAAACATATCTGAAATTTGCAGCGTAATTCATAATTACGGCGGACAGGTTTATATGGACGGAGCTAATATGAATGCCCAGGTAGGACTTACGAGTCCTGCAAAAATCGGTGCGGATATCTGTCATATTAACCTTCACAAAACTTTCTGCATTCCGCACGGAGGAGGCGGCCCGGGGATGGGTCCGATTGCAGCTGCGGAACATCTTGCCCCATTTCTCCCCAACCATCACTTAATAGATCTTGGGCACTTAAAAGGAATTACCGCGGTGTCTTCTGCTCCGTGGGGGAGTGCAAATATTTTATTGATTTCTTATGCTTATATAAAAATGATGGGCCCCAAAGGTTTAACGGATGCATCGATTGCTGCAATAATTAATGCAAATTATATAAAGGCCAGGTTGGAAAAATATTTCAAAGTTCTTTTTACGGGAGAAAAAGGAAGAATAGCCCACGAGCTGATTTTTGATATGAGAGAGTTTAAAGAATCTGCCGGAATTGAGGTAGAAGATATTGCCAAGAGGCTTATGGATTACGGCTTTCACGCTCCGACCGTATCCTTCCCGGTTCACGGTACTTTAATGGTTGAGCCGACCGAAAGTGAATCAAAAGAAGAATTGGACAGGTTCTGCGATGCTTTAATTTCCATTTACAAAGAAATAAAAGAGATTGAGAACGGAACGGCTGATCTTTCGGATAATGTTTTAAAAAATTCTCCGCATACCTTCTCCGAAGCCGCATCGGATCAGTGGACTCATTCTTATTCTAGGGAAAAGGCAGTATTCCCGGCTGAGTGGACAAAAAATAATAAATTCTGGCCGAGTGTAGGAAGAGTGAATAATGCATATGGAGATAGAAACTTAATCTGCAGCTGTAATTTAATCAGCGATTATGCCGAAGAAACAGCTTAATTTTCTGGAATGATATAAAATATAAACCCGGTTTTCATCTTACTTGATAATCGGGTTTTTTTATAAGATTTAATTGTATTACGTTTCAAAAAAATTAGATGCGAACAATCTTTCTTTTTCTGATTATTACTTTCTTAAGCGGGAAATTTTATCTTTTCCCTCAGGATACAACCCTTAATCAAAGTTCCGGAAGCGAATGTTTAATCATTGATTCAATATTCGTGGTAGGCAATGATGTAACAGAAGATGAAATTATTTTAAGAGAATTGACCTTTTCAATTGGTGATACCTTAACAAAAAAAGATCTATTGTATAACCAGGATAGAATTTTCAGTCTTGGAATATTTACTAAGGTAGAGCTTATTCCGTCGGCTGTCGAAAACTCTCATACTAAATTAATTATCTATGTTGAAGAGAGCTGGTATTTATATCCGCTGCCGGTTGCGGAACTAAGAGACCGCGACTGGAAAAAATTTTCGTATGGCTTAGACCTTGTACTGCAGAATTTCCGCGGCAGGAATGAGATAATCAGAGCCCGCTCGGTTTTCGGATACGATCCTGCTTATTTGATTTCATATTATAACCCGTACCTGATTTGGAAAGATAATATTTTCTTCAGAATAGATCTGCAGTATCAGAATGCAACCAACCGAAGCAGCATCGCTAAATATCTGCATGGAGGAGACTTCAGCCAAAAATTTGTTTCAAGCTTCTGTACAATCGGTAAAAGGTTTGCATTGTATCATCGTGTTTATACCGGCCTCGGCTTTAATTACACCGAGACTCCTTTTTATCTCCCGGGTATTTCAGTATCGGGCGACAGAACCGACAGATTTTTTTCATTGCTGCTGGGATACTCTTATGATTCCAGGGACCTTGCCCAGTTTCCGAAAAACGGAATATACGGCTCGGCATCAATCCAGTTTAAAGGATTCGGTGCGCATGGAATCAACTATCAGATCCTCAATCTCGACTTCAGGGAATACAGGCCTATTACCGGCGATTTAGGCGCAAAATGGAGATTCAGCAGCAGGCATGCCTTCGGCGGCCAGGTACCTTTTAATGATTTTTCCTTCTTAGGCTACGGCGAACGGATTAGGGGACATTTTTATCAGGAAAGCGAGGGGAATGACTATTATATCGGCTCTCTTGAATTTTTTTATCCCGTGATTAAGGATATTAATATTTCTTTCGATTTTATTCCTATCGTTCCGAAAGAACTTTTATCTTACAGGGTTGCATTGTATTCCGAGCTGTTCGGCGATACCGGGGCAACAAAATTGAAAGGTAAAAGGTTGAGCCTGAATAATTTTAATTCAGGGTTCGGAACCGGCTTGACTTTTCTTATCCTTCCTTATAATATATTAAGAATTGAACTTGCATTCGATGAAAAATTTAAATCCGAATGGATTATAGATCTTGGAGCATCTTT
>DATKLQ010000397.1:0-3681 GCA_035542335.1 Ignavibacteriaceae bacterium
CAGCCCTAAATAATGAAATACTCGCGATGTCCTGATTATTTTGAATAGGAAAAGAGGTTTTTGTCAACAGCCAAAAAATATATATTTTTATGGCTTTGCACATAAATGGGGGTATTTATGTGCAGAATCAAAATTTGCACATAAATTATTAGGTAAAAAATTTTTCAAGGATAATTCGATATTGATTTTTAAAGGTTAATCAATTAAAAGAATTTCCATACATCGATATGTGCCCAATTTAATTTTTGAGAGTTATCTTCTGCTTGGATGTAAATAGTGTGATGCTTGCGTAATGAATGCGAAGACCACAGACATGAGTATGGATAGGTCAGATCTGTTGATATCCAAATGTCATCTACATAAAATGAAACTTCATGAATCCCATAGTGGTCCTGACGAGCATCAACCTCGATGGTGATTGGACCAAAGATAAGTGGGAAAAAGAATGGTATAACCTTTGCATCTTTGAAATAAATACCTTTAGTTGGTTTAGTAATAGTGACCGAGGGTGGTGCATAGTCAATTATCGCATTTGCAGTATCCATGCTTTCGTTTCCTTGATTGTCGGCAACGGTAAAGGTCGTGTTATAATTACCACCTTGTGCATAGGTATGTTTTGGGTTCTGTTCAGTTGATGACTGATTGTCACCAAAATCCCAATGACAGATATAAGGTGGGTAACCGCCGAAGATGTCTCCGGTGAATTGGAGTGGAATAGTAGCAACTCCGTTGTACGGTCCATTCGCTTCGGCACGCAATGTGCTATGTCCGAAGGCATGGATTGCTGCGCCAGGTGATTCAGATCCGATGTAGATGAATCCGTCCGAATCGATGGCAGGGGGAGATTGACAAGGGTGAGTTAAATCTCGTACCCATCTCAACGTCCCATTAGGGTTTACGGCTACTATCTTATCGCCGGTAGTCCCAAAATAAATAATTCCTTCTTTAGAGATGCAGGGCGAACCTCCTTCAATTGCTGCGTACCCCGGAAACGTCCATTTCACCGAGCCGTTTGGATTGATTGCATACAAGACATCCCATCCCGCGTAAATTGTGCCGTCAGGTCCTATGGTTGGGTTGGTGCCGGCATTTACGAACGTTTTCCATTTCATCGTACCATTGGGATAGATCGCGTAGAGGTAGTTGTCGAAGCTGACGCAATAGACGGTCCCGTCATCACCAACGCACGGACTGACCCGGACCCAGCCGCCGGTATCAAACTTCCACTTGACAGTAGCGTTTGGATTAAGAGCATAGAGGATGCTATCATGGCTTCCTATGTAGACGGTGCCATCGGGCCCTATCGCTGGTGAACCAGTAATAATGTCCCCCGTATGATAAATCCATTTGGTCCTCCCATCAGGATGGAGAGCATAAACACATCCGTTCCAACAGCCGAAATAGATTGTTCCATCGACTCCAATCGTCGGGGATGAATCGATATCGTCCCCGGTAGGATGGCTCCATTTTAAGGTGCCATTGTTGGAGTACAAAGCAAAAAGACAATTTGAGTTCCAAATAGTGCCGATATAAATTGTTCCGTTTTCATCAATCGCCGGGGTTGAATCCATATTGCGATAGAGATTTGTCTTCCATTTCATAGTTCCGTTCGGATATGTTGAATAGACATAACCGTCCATACATCCAAAGAAGAGATTACCTTCTTTATCTATAACGACGCCACCATCAAAGGAATTGGATGTATCGAATCGCCATATTTCAACTCCCTCTGGAGACAGTGTCGTGTTATATGGACTTCTCCCTGTATGATAGACATCGTGGCTCATCATAGGCCACGCCGAATCCATTGGACCATCATTTAATAAAGGATAAACTTCATGTGGTGGGTTTTCGTCGTGATTCCCATCGGTAGCACCATTTTTCATGATGTTTTGTTTACTTTGATATTGTGGTAGTTCGGCGCGATTATAGCTCGAATGATATACATAAAAATCATGATTCAAATCCTGCCCTATCGTTTTTTGTGCATTCCCGATCATCTGAGGAATTATCGATGAGGCAACAAATAAGAAGACTATCCCAAATGCTAATCGTTTCCTCTGCAATGCGTTTCCCCCGTTATTTAATTAAATAACAGCCTTCCCCTTTAAAAACATATCCATAGAATCCTTTTTCTCGATGCAAAAACTGTAACTATAATATTTTTCCCAAACTAAAATACCCAAACTCAGATTGTACAGAACCCATTCAATCATCCTTATAAATAATTCCTTTCAAACCAACATAGAAAAAAATTATTGTATTATCATCTCTTTTATTACAACCATCACAAGCTCTATAAGAGGCATCACCTCGACCTCTACAATCCTTACAATACGTATACAATATTCTGATTCTACCCTTTTTTCTCTTTCGTAAGCCTTTGTAAACAGACATCATTAATTCACTTTTATTCAATGGTTCCTGGATAATTTCTTTTATTAAATCATCCATCTTCTGTTTATATTGGTTTGATAATTCTTTATATTGATCATCAAAAGTCGGAGTTTTCAGAGCGAATATTTGTTTTTGAGCTGATAGACTAATATGCGCCATTTAGTCCAGCTCCATAGGTATCAATTTGCCATGCTTTGCTTCATCAAGTGATCGATTAACCAAAGCTCGCATTTTTGGATTTATTAAAATTTCAAATGTTTCTATCCATGATTTATCAATGTTCAATTGTTCCTTTGCATCAAGTGACCAGACAGGAGTGATAATCTGTTTACCAAGTGGAATGTCACGCATTGGTACTTCTCGGCCCATGTCTTCAACAAAAACTGTTTGAGCATAAACTGTTTCTAAAATCGAATCTAAATCTTTTACTTCCTTCGCCTTTGTCTCCAAAATCTTTAACAAATTTGACTGATTAGTAAAAATATCGTTAGTTTGGTCGAGGAGTTTTTCCCCTTCAGGAGTAATAAATAGTTCAGAATCTTTTTCTCCTTGAATCAAACCAAGAGTAGATAAAACATTAAAATCATCATAAACCTCATTGCTCATTGGGCCCCAATCCCAGCGATAAAAGGATTGACTAAGAACATGATATTTTAATTTTCGGTAATCAATGGCAGCAAGAAATAAGATTTTTTGAAGCATTAACAAACCTTGAAATCTTGTCACCTTTGAGGCAATTTGGATTGCTCTTAACGTTAAAATGAGATCAATTATTTTTTCATTTTCCGAACGAGTTACCATTCACTCATCCCCGCGGTAATTTCTTTAATTCTACTTTTTTCTGTTTTTAATAAATTCTCAAAATTAGCTAAAGTAGTATCAAGCGAAAGAATCCCTGGTTTATCATTTATGTAAGCTCTGAAAGATTTTTCTTTTATTCTACTTTTAATATTCATCATTTCTTCAAAACTAATTTCCGCATTGAATTTTGTAACCTGCTCTGAATATCTAGCCTTGACGAGCCCATTGAATGCCTGATCAATTTCATTTAATGAACAATGTGGGCATTGAAATTGTTTTGATTTATATTGGCCATATTTCGGATAATAATAACCATGAATACATCTAATGGACCTAAATAATCGGGTATCGATTTTTACTTTTTCATCTTTCTTAGATGAACCCCCACCTGTCCTTCGCAAATTAGAAATTGTTTGAATACCAAATGAAGGCAATGAAAGATCTAACAATGAATCGTAAGGAGATGCTTTTCTATTTGGAGTA
>DATKLQ010000398.1:0-14822 GCA_035542335.1 Ignavibacteriaceae bacterium
ATCTGATTTTAAATTGCACAAGATTCATAACTATGAAAATGAACTGAATTATTGCAGTCCCGATGCTCCATAATATTAGCTTGTAACGGTAATACTTCTTAAAGATCCAGAAGTAGCTTGCAGTGTGCCAGTAATATGATAATTCCGGTACAGTTTTTTGAGATTTTGAGGACTGATGAACTATTGAAGTTTTAGGATTAAAACCTATGTCAAATCCTACTTTCTTTGCACGAATGCATAAGTCGATCTCTTCCCAAAAGAGAAAAAAATTCTCATCAAATTTGCCAATTTTATCAAGTGCAGCACTGCGTAAAAAAAGGTAGGCTCCGTAAATATAATTCACTTTCTTATGACTATTCAGCGGATCGATATTATAATTATTAAGAACAAGTGGGAATCTGTGGCTAAACTTTTTGCCGATTTTCTGGAAAAAAGATGAATTCTTAAAAATTGCATTTAGCTTTAATTGTTCAGCAAACCCATTCAACAAAGCTGGCTCATGTGCAATTGATGGTAACCTTTTACCGGCAGCATCCAATAAAGAACACGTTGCAATTGCAGTATCACTATTATTATCCATATAAAAAAGCATTTCAACTAAATTGAATTCATCGTTCATTAATGTATCAGGATTCAATAAAAGAAAATAAATTGAATTGTATATAGTTAAAACCATGTTATGTGCGGCCGCATAACCAATGTTCCGGTCCAAATAAAATTTTTCTACTTCCGGATACTTCTCCAATAGTTCCCGGCTACCGTCCTCAGAATGATTGTCAATACATATTATTTTAATTTTCCCGGAACTTTTATCTTTCGCTTTTAATACCAGATCAATACAATCTGATATGTATTTTTCTCCATTAAAATTTACAATAGAAATTACAAGGTTGTAATTGTCTTCCATTTAATTAAGGTCTTTGAATGTTCGTGTAAATACTCTGTATACGTTCAATGAACTGCCGTGTTGAATATTTCGTTTTAATTGCATTTAATCCATTTTTTCCTAATTCAAGTCTCTTTGATTCATCGTTTATTAGACCTAGAAGCAAAGTTCTGGCATACTCCATATCATTTAAGGGATATGTATATCCGCATTTTACTTTTTCAATAATTTCTTTTATTCCCCCAACATCCGAAGAAATAATCGGAATACCGGATGCCATGGCTTCCCAAACGGCGATAGGAAATCCCTCATAATCCGATGTTAAAAAGAAAATATCAAAATACTTTATGTACTCACGGGCGTTAAATACATAACCAATTAAAAATATTTTCTTATTCAAATCCATTTTATCAATCATAATCCGGACATCATTAATTTTATCTCCATCTCCAAGAATAACCAATACAATTCCTGGTAAATCTTTCACTAACTCCGCAAATATTTTTACAGCTCTGTCAACTCTTTTTGCGATATCGATCCGTGTTGCCATCCCAATAATCAAAAAGTCTTTTTTTAAATTTTCAAAAAACATTTGAAGTTTTAAATCGCAATCGCCTGTAAAATTATCAGCATTCATTCCCACTAAATAACTTTCAATCGGTATAGAAAATTTTTTTTCATCTATGAGCTTTTTTTTCGATTCCTCCGATGGTGCAATTATCAAATCATAAGATTTAAAAATATTAATTATACGATTGAATATAATGTAAATTGTCGATTCAAGTTTGGAATTAAAAATATTATAAAAAGATAGGCCGTGGTAATTATATACGGCTCCCCTTTTAAGAAAAATATTGGCTACTCCAATTAGGACATATGGTTTTAAGAAATGAACATGCAGAAGATTAATTTTATTTTTACTTATGTACAATAGTAAGTGAAAGAATGCGATTATAGGTATCTTTTTTTTAAGAGCCGGAAGAATCTTAATCCGAACGCCTAATTCTTCAAAAGCATTTAAGTTTTCTATTTTGTTAGCAATAATCAGATGCTGTTCAAAACGATCTTTATCCATAAACCGGAATTGAATGAGGAGTTGGCTATAAATTCCGTCTGCTTTTCCAGTTAAATGATCGGCAATATGGCAGATTTTTATCATTTTATAAATAAGAAAGACACCAGAAAGAATTTTTGGCCATTATTACTATCAAATCATCGACAATGAAATACTGTTCCTGTAAACTATTCCCCGTATAAAGCAAAATATTTTTTCTGCTATTGAACTTATAGAAAACAATTTGATAGTTTATTACACTTGGCTGCTTCATTATTTAGAGCCGGCAGACTGATTCTCATTCATTAGACAGCCGTTCATTCCATAATTATTTCTAAAGAACTTTAATAAAGAAAAACAATCTTTCTTCGATCTTAAAGTGTGGTGAAATATGGAATATACTTTTCATTCTTTTAAAAGATCGGAATAAATTGCCTCAAACTTCTTAATAAAATTATCTGCGCCGAACTTAGTCTTTATTGCATCCGATCCGTTCTTACCAAGTTTTTCACGTAAGGCTGAATCTTCTAAGAAAGCAAGCAATTTAGCTTTGGCATCATTCATATTCCCGGGCTTATAAATAAGTCCGCACAAGTTTTCTTCAACAATTTCTTTAAATCCCCCGACATCGGGAGCAATGATAGGAATGCCGTTTGCCATAGCTTCCCAAAGAGTAAAAGGAATGCCTTCCCACTCGGAAGTAAAAAGTATCAAATCAAAATACCTAAAATATCCCTCGATATTCTGGACATAATCAAAAAATTTAACCGAATCGCTGCTGCCTAAGTTAGCTGTGAGGCGAAGGAGCTTCTTCTTTAAGCTGCCTTCACCAAAAATCAGGAGCTGAACATTATTTCCTTCCGATTTAATCTTGGAAATCAGCATAATTGCACGATCAACTCTTTTTTCGCGCTCGAGCCTTCCGACAACTGCAATTATTTTGCAATCTTTTTTAACCTGAGCTATTATTCTTATAATATTTTCATCTAAGTTATCATTGTTCTCACGGCAGCTATAACCGTTATAATAAACTACTGGATCTGGAAAAAGTTTTGTCTGAGACTTTAAAAGCTGCTTACTTCTTTCGGAAGGAACCAATACAAGGTCAACGGTTCTGATTAAACTAATTACGCAATGAATCACCTGGTATATAAATTTTTCAATGAAGTTGTAATATTCATTACCGGCAATGAAAATTCCGTGGTAGTTAAAGATGAATTTTTTTCCGAGGAATATGTTCAGCAAACCGGCGACTGCATAAGGTTTAATAAGGTGAGTTTGAATAATCTGGGGATTCTCACGCATAATAATCCTATAAATCGGGAAAAAAGCAGTCAGCGGAATCTTCCTATTCAACGATTTAACAACAAATACTTTTGCTCCGATTTCTCTAAGTTCATTCTCAATTTTTTCGTTTCCATGAAAGATCAGAAAATGCTCAAACCTATTTTTATCCGATAACTCAAACAGCATTTTTAGATGCTTGTATACCCCGTCGGATTTCCCGGTAATAATATTTACGATATGACAAACTTTAATCATAATGTTTATGAAAATTAAAGAAAGCTGGAATAAAATGTTTTCGGTACAATTTTAAAATGAAGCCGTAATCCATAGAGCGATTTTGTGTTCAGTTTTGATAAAGCTCTAAATATTTTTCTGCCATGGAGCTTACCGAGAAATTCTTAATTGTTTCTGCTGCACCGTTTATTACACTTCTATCCGCATTTAAAATTCTGTGCGCAATCTCTTCCGGTTCATTATCATAAAGGAAATAACCGTTTATTCCGTCTTTAATGATTTCCTTATTCCCCCCATCATAGCTTGCCAGGACAACAGTTTTTGAGGCTAAAGCTTCAAGTATTACCATATCAAAGACTACTCTTTCTGATGTCATGATAAAGAAATCGCATATTTTCATCAGCCGGATAACATCTCGATTCGGAATGGTTCCTAAAAAATGAACATTTTTCTGTAGTCCAAATTTATGCACCATTTTTTTCAAATATAAACCCTGCGGACCCATTCCGGCATTTACGACACAAAGATCTAAATTGTATTTTTTAACAAGAAGCTCGGCGGCAAGAATAATTTTATCAATATTTTTATTCTTAACATGATTAGCCGCATTAAAAAGATAGCTGGTGTGAGTTTGGGAAATTCCATACTTATCGAATATTTTCACGGATCTGTTTATTTGATCTATTTCTTCCAAATCAATACCGTTATTAATAATTTTTATCTTTTCCGAATCCGGTTTCCCAAGATCTTCAAGCATCATATTCTTTGCAGCAATGCTTGGAAAAGTAATATAGGAAGCATCTTCAAAAGCAGCAGCTTCCATTTTTCCGATGCTATTGAACAGCCGGTTCCGAATCTTGGATTGCGATTTAATTGCCTCACTAAGCTCGCGGATTATTGAACCGGCTGAATGAATGGTTAAAATTTTTTTCTTCCCTAAATCTCTTAAATGAAAGCCGCTTAATACATCATGAAAATTTATACAGTCGTATTTTGCCGAGAAACTTTTTTTTGAGTTAAAATATTCCCGGAGCTTTTTGTAATGCCATTCAAGATACCGGGGATGTGTGACCGAGCTTCTGTAAAAACGGCTATTTAAAAAAAGTTTGTTCCTGGTTTTGTTTAGGAGACCTGCCCTGATACCGCCTTCTTTTTCACCCGTAAATTCAAAATGCTTTGAAATATAACCTGCATTAATCTTACGCTTAAGCAGCTCTCTTAGGAGAAAAAATATTATTTTGTTTGGCCCGCCGGTATCCGGTGAAGGATATCCAGTAGCGGTGCTCAGCAGAATATTCATTTTAAAATTAACTTCAAATAAATGCTTCGGAAATTTTTTCTGAAAATTAGGCACCCATTAGTTTCTTCTTTTTAATAGCTAACCAGGCAGCGGCAAGAACAATAAGCTGTGTAATTATTATTGAATAAACTGCCCCCGGATAATTAAAGAAATTTAATAAAACAGCTAACAGTCCAATGTGAAATATAGTTGTAAACAAAATGATTTGATTAATTAAAATATGAAACCCGAAAGGGACGAGGACCAGGTAACACCACACTTCCGTTATGGAAAAAACTATAATAACTATTGAAAACAATTTAAGCATGATAATGCTTTCTTTAAATTGCGGGCCGAAAAGCACTAGTATTATTTCTTTCGAAAAGAAAAATAAGATTAACCCAATCAATATTCCGGCTAAAATTGAAATTCTAAAAATTTTCTTCATAAACTCTAAAAATTTTTGTTTTGACTCATAAATGATTTTAACTGCCTGAGGATAAACACTCATTGTTAATCCTGACAAGATTAACTGGAGCGAGAGCCTTATTTTATCGGCGGCAGAGAAAATGCCGGCAGCGTATTCCCCGTTCATCAATCCAACAAAAAAAACACCCGAGTTATTAAAAATGTTTGTTCCGATATTCACCGGAAAGAATTTCAATCCATTACTCATCTGCTCTTTTACCCCTTCAAAGGTAGGAAATCCCGGCTGCAGTCTGGTAATGCGGGCTGCAGCAATTGTTCCTATGATCCCTATTAATAGCTGTGCAGCCGATAATATTATCAGGTATAGGATATAATCGTTTTCCTGTTTAACAATTAAAAAGATCAGAATTAATTGGACAACTTTCACCGGGATGCTGATTGCAGGTATAAACTCCATTTTCTCGGTACCCTGGAAAAGCCATTGCGGAAAAAGAACCGAACCGAAAATCATTCCGGTAGAGATTAGGTACAGTGCTCTATTAGTTTTAAAAATATCGAAAGTACTGACAAGAACTAAAATAACTGAGAACGATACGAACCCTATTAAGATTTTTACCATCATAATTGAAGAAAATATTTCCGATAGTTTCGCGGGGTTATCCCTGTAAATTGATACCTCTCTCGTTCCCGCCAAGTTAAATCCGTAATCCGATATAATTACAAAATACATAATAAACGATTGGACGAAGCTTATTAAACCGAACTTTTCAACTCCGATTATTCTCACTACGTACGGAAGTATGATGAGAGGCAAAATTATATTTGAGAGCTGCACTAAATTGAGCGAAAAAAAATTCTTAAAAACTCTTTTAAAATCAACTGAAATTATGGGACTGAGGAATTTTGTTTGAAGCCTATCCATTTTTCCCCTTTTATTAATAAAGTCTATCATATTAAGCAGTTTATATTCTTCCGCTGTCCCGGATTATTTACGCGACAGCCAAATTTCAGGATCCTGGTTTATCCTTGAATTCCAAATCTCGAAATGAAGAACTCTACCCTCTAAATCTTCGGCTACCGCTGCAATTACCTGTCCGGCTTTTACTTCATCTCCTTCTTCGACGAGAATTTCCGACAAATGCCCGTATACCGTCCTAAAGTCTTCGTTGTGTGTTATTATAACTACACTTCCGTAGCCCGGTATCCATTCAACAGCGGAAACAATCCCCTGAGATACCGATTTAACACTGTAATCAGAACCGGGCTGTATATCAATCCCGTAATTGATCGTAACAGTGTTGAGGAGTTTATTCCTGCTTTCTCCGAAACTGCTTATAATTTTCCCATTTGACACCGGCCAATTCATCTTCCCTTTTAAATCGGCAAACGAAGAAATATCGGGAGAATATAAAATTTCAGACTCTCTCTTTTTATCTTCTTCTGTTTTAATATCTTTTACACCCGGAGCGGGATTGGAGGATAATTCCGCATACCGCTCTTTTTTCATTTCAGTCTGCTCGACAAGCTTTTTGATTATCTCCCTTATATTTCCCTCCGAGCTTTTTTTCAATTTAAGCTCATTTGCCAATGCCTTTTTATCATGCCTAACAGTATTTAATATTTTTTTTCTCTCTTTAATTTTTTTTGCAAGGATTTTCTTCTCTCCTAATTTTTGGTTCGTAAGGGATTCCTTCTCCTTAACCTCCTTATTCAGAATAATTTTTTCGGCCTTAAGCTTTTCTTTTTTATCCTTGAGCTCTTTTAAGCTTTCCTGCCTTCTCTCGGAAAATTCGTTTAAATATTTATATCTGAGCAATGCCTGCTGAACCGAGCTGGAATTAAACAAAGCTGCCCATTCGGAATTTTTTCCCGATTTATAAATTGCTACAATATATTTTGAGTAATTATCCTGGATAGATTTAATTTCTTTTTCGAGGGAATTTATATTAAACTGAATTTCCTCTATTTGATCCTGCTTTCCCTGTTCCTCTTTCTGCAGTTTATTTATCAGCTTATTAAGAAGGAAACTTTGCCTGCTGAAATTCTCAAGTATGGTTCCGGTTTTCTTTTCTTTCTTTGCCTTTGCTTTTATTTCTTCTTCAAGAGAACTAATCTCTTTTTTTAGTCTGGAAAGTTCTTCTTTCTTTTGGTTTATTGAATTTTGATCCTCTTCATCGGCGGGAGCGCTGTTCTGCGCCTGTATATAAGCGGGACTGAATAAAAAAAGGCTTATCAAAAATAAAAGTGAATAAATGAAGCTTCTGCTTACCATCTTATAATTGTGGCATCTTCGGGAATTATAAAGTTGATGCTGAGATTATTTTTATTAGCCTCCATATTTTTATATTCAATCGTAACCGATTGATTCTTTTCCTTATTCTCCACTTCAACTTTATAAGGGACAGCAACATTTTCAAGGAGCTCGAACTGGGAATATTTTCCTTCAAGGATCGCATTGTTCCCGGCATCAAATATTTTATAATTTGTAATTCCCAGTTCTCTTATATCCACATGGTATTCCGTTTTATAATTTGTTAAAGAATCAACGTATGTCAAAACATACTGGTCGTAATCAATTTCATATTTTGAAGGAGTCCTGTAAAGATTTTCGGTAAGATTGACGGAACCGATAAACACATCGAGAAGCTGATTGAATGTAAGGTTTATTTTGAAGATGTCTTTTAATGTTTCATCATTTGTATTTCCTTTATATACGGTATTGTGGAGCTGGTCGTAAAAAATAAAATTATTGTTGGTTACCAGTGCTTGCGCCAATTCAATTCCGAATGGTCCAAGGAAAGAAAAATAAATAGAATCGGGCTTGTGCAGCACCACCTGAAATGAAGCGGAATTATTCCGGTCTCCGGATTTTATATGAAAAGTGCCGGTTCCTTCAAAATTTCTGATCCGCCTCCTGTTAACTTCAAGCTTATTAATTAATCTTTCCGATGGTAATATTTCAACATCCTCTGCAGGTTTAGAGGGAATACACCCGTTAAAAAAATAAGAAATGCCGAGTAAGAGCAGGCTTAGGTAAATATATTTTCTCAAATTTCTCCCTTTTCAATTTTCAGCTTCAATTTATTATTGTTTTCATCGAGATTAAGTGCTTTCTGCCAAAGCTCCTTGGCATGATCCTTCTCCCCAGCTTTATAAACAACATCGCCAAGATGCTCTAACATAACGGATTTTTCTCCGCCTGCTTTTATTGCTTCCAGCAGATAATTTTTCGCTTTTTCATAATCACCTAATTTAAAATAAACCCAGCCTATGGTATCGAGGTATGAAGAATTCGCGGGATCTTTTTCAACCGCAATCTTGGCCATCTTTAATGCTTTTTCAAGCTTTATTCCTCTTTCCGACAATGAATAAGCATAGTTATTATTTACCAATGCATTAGAGGAATCGATTGTCAATGCCCTCTCGTAAATGCTGTCGCAATCATCCCATTTTTCCTGTGAGTCATAAATTAATCCGAGGGTGCCTAACAGATTTATATCGTCAGGTTTGATTTCCAGAGCCTTTTTTAGATATTCTACGGCTTGATCATTATCCTTAAGCTGATTTAAAGTATAAGCATATGCGGAAAGAGCATTAATGTCCTTGGGATTTAGTTCAACCGATTTTTTGAGATAATCCCTTGCCTGCCGATGCTTGTCCTGCTGAGCATAAGAGAGCCCTAACAGAAGGTTCACTGCAAAATTATCGGGGAAAGAAGCAATTGCTTCATTTAAAACCGTAACAGCTTCGCTATACCTCCTATTGTCGAAATAGAGACCGCCTAAGTGAACCCACCCGTCTACATTCCAATTAGCCAATTCGGTAACAAGCCTGAAATTCTCTATTGCGGTCGAATCATCTTTTTCATTCAAAGCAATTGCGCCCAAATACATCTTTACCTGCCAATCAGTGGTATCCTTATCAATCTGCTTGAAGAATTCCTTGGCAATCGGGGTGATGGTGCTGTCCGAAAGGGATTTATTAAAATAGGCAACACCGATTCTAAGTTTTATATCAAAGGGGACTTTCTGCTGCTTTATAATGTAATTGTACTCCTTGGATGCTTCCTCCCATTTATTCTGGGCGAGATAAAGCTGCCCTTTCCGCTCTCTTGCATCCAGGTCATCCGGGGTAAGCTCCAGTATGTCGTTTACTACCTGCAGGGCACTGTCATATTTCTGCGATTTCTGATAAAGCTCCATCAGCAATTTCTGTATCTGTATGTTGCTCGGATCGATTGTTAGGAGCCGTTCCACGGCCTTAGCTGCCTCAGAATATTCGTTGAGCTGTTCATGCAGTTCGGCTACATGCAGCAGTACATTCCATTCCGGGCCTATAATCTCCGTAAGCTTATTATAAACCTCTATAGCTTTAAGGGGTCTCGATGGTTCATAAAGACGGGCAAGTTTGTAATATGAATTTACTTTTGATGAATCGAGCGCAAGAACTTTCTGTAACACTACGATAGCAGAATCATTCTGATGTGCGCTTGAGAAAATATCCGAATATAAATCCAGATATTCTATGCTGGAATCCAATTCGACAGCCTTCCTGCAGTTCTGCAGCGCAAGGGAAAGCTTATTTAAATAAAAATAATTTTTTGCAAGCGAATAGTATATTCCGGAACTTGGATCGAGACTCAATGCATCCTGGTATTCGAGTATTGCGGCTGCATATTCTCCTTTCGATTCTGCAATCGAGCCATTAATAAAATGATCGAGCGCCTGCTGTTTTTTCCCTTCTGCTTCCGCAGACGTCTCGTTTTTTCTCTCTGAAACCGTTTCACGCTGCGCCGAACATCCGGCAATGAGTAAGATAAAAATAAGAGGAAGGATTTTTTTGAACATATAAATGAAGAAACCTATAAAAATTTGGGTAAAATATACTATTTCATCTATATAAAGCAAGGTAAACTACTTGTCCTCTGCTTCACAACAGGCCTAAATACTGCTAAATATTTTCAAGTCCGATGATAAAATTCTATTATTTTTGCATACAAATATAACAAACAATATTTTAGAATATTATTATTCAACGGGCAATTGTATTGATGGAAATCTTTGATTTGGGTATTGCAGTGGTTTGGGAGTATGACGACGACTTTGTTCGGCTTACTGAAGAAACACTTTCTCAGTACGGAATCAGCACCTATGTTATCCGATATAATAATATTAAAGATACTAAGGAAAAAGTCTTAAACAGAAAGCTGGGTTTTAATTTCTATCTCGATCGTGCATGGGATGTTGAAGAGGAATTTGAGGAGCTCGGAAAGATTTTAAATAGACGGAAAACGCTGATATTTAATCCTTACAAAAATGTTCTCCATGCAATTGATAAAGCAAGCATGCATCTTGAATTTATAACAGCCGGATTAAATGTACCATATTCAATTATTATCCCTCCTCACAATGAAAAAGAAGAAATATTTATATCGGTCGACGACCTGGCAAGGCTGGGCAGGCCTTTTATTATTAAACCCTGCAACAATACCGGGGGCGGCAGCGGAGTGGTCACCGGTGCGGAAACCCTTAAGGAAATATTCGATGAGAGGATAATGAATTCAAATGATAAATATCTTCTGCAGGAAAAGGTCTTTCCCACCCTGCTCGATAATAGAAGAGCATGGTTCCGCTGCTTCTGGGCATTCGGGAAAGTAATCCCGGTGTGGTGGGACGATCAAACACACCTATACGATATCATGACCCTGGAAGATATCATTAAATACAATTTGTCACGGATTATTAGAATTACAAAAAAAATAGCCGGCATAATTCAGCTGGATTTCTTTTCAACCGAAATAGTTCTTACAAATGAAAATAAATTTTATGTAATAGATTACGTTAACGATCAATGCGATATGCGGATTAAATCTAAACATGCAGACGGAGTCCCGGACGAAATATTTAATCAAATAATTTATCTTATGCTAAGAAATATTTTAAGAATAAAAAAAGCGGGGATAAACAGACAGCCATCATCTTAGTTTTCAAAAAATCCTGAAAACCCTCTTAATCCTGAAAATCCTGTTAATCCTGAAAATCCTGGTCAGTACTTGCTCTTACTTCCGAAGTTGTACATTTTTACAATGTGATATTCAGTCTATTTTCATTCAGAGGTAACATGAAAAAAACCACACTGTTTATCAGCATTCTCTGCATATGGACAATCTCAAACTTTGCGCAAGGCACAGCCGGGGAAAGAGCTAAATATGAATACCGGTCTCTGATCGATATGCCTACAGCAGGCGTGCTCGAAAAAGGCTTTGTAGGAGTAACCAGCGATATTTTGCCTGCCGGGGTTTTTATTTTGAAATTGGAAGCCGGTGTTTTTGATAATGTAAGCTTCGGAATTTCATACGGAGGGGCAAACATAATCGGAGCCGGCAATCCAAGATGGTATAAATGGCCCGGAATTAATATACGCTTCCGATTATTTAATGAATCCGTCCTAATTCCGGCCATAGCATTGGGATTCGATTCACAGGGCAAAGGAGAATACTTTGATTCAACCGGCAGGTATGAAATAAAATCACCAGGTTTTTATGGTGCGGTAAGCAAGAATTTTGAATTCCTGGGATATTTGAGCATCCATGGGACCGTGAATTATTCTCTCGAGACAAAGGACGGTGATAATTTTTTAAATCTTTTTGTAGGATTTGAAAAAACTATAGGAGCCGATTTTTCACTTGTAGGAGAATATGATTTCGCTTTTAATGATAATAACGCCTCCCCGGCTTTCGGAAGCGGAAACGGCTATCTTAATATGGGCTTAAGGTGGGCTATCGGTGACGGATTTACCTTGGGCTTTGATCTGAGGGACCTTCTCGATAATAAAAAATGGAGCCCTGGTTCGGCAGACCGGGCCGTCAAAATTGAGTACATCAAGAGTATATTTTAAGCTGACTGTAGATAAACATATACAAATACGTGTACTTTATTATACAATCTATCCTGCAATATTCAAATTAATAGTATGATTTATGGCTTTTATCGGGAACGATTTTTGTCTTATTTTGTAAAAGATTTTCGGAGGTTTGTCCTATGAAAAAAATATTTTTTTATAATTTGATGGCAGCTGCTCTAATTTCTTTCTTTTTTGCGGGCTGCTATACTCAGGTGGATTGGCGGGATAGAGATTCAGCCCGTGATGAGGGATATACAGAGGAGAATAACCAAAACCAGGAATACAGCGATAACTATGAAGAAAGCTACCCTGATTCCGGGTATTATAATGATGACAGCACTACAATAATAAATAATTATTATTACGGAGGCTTCCCATATTACAGACGATACTATTCTTACTATTACCCTTCTTTCTCTATAGGATTCGGGTTCGGCAATTTTTATGATCCTTTTTATGATCCTTTCTATCCATGCTATGATCCGTGGGATTGGTGCGGAACAGGAGTTTACTGGAACTGGCCGTATTATCCCTACTCGTACTATAATCCCTTTTATTATTCTTATTACGGAGGATATCCTTATTATTATGGAGCACATTACGGGCATTACAAGTACAGATATACCAGCCGGACACGGGATTTTTACAGTACCAGAAATAATGACGGCTTGAGAGGTACAAGAGATCTAAGAGGAAGAAATGATAACGGCTTTAATAGGACAAGCATTTTAAAGGATAGAACCAGGGATATTAATAACGGGAATGATAGAATTCTCAGGACTGAGCGGAATAGAGATAGAATAAACGGTAATACTAATAAAGAACTTAGAACTGGAAACCGGAATAGAACAAATGATGGAACTCTGAATAAAAATAATCCAAATACCAGGAAAGAAACCAGAAGCTACGGTACAAGAAGAGGCAATAATTCTGGAAACAACCACACATACGGAAGGCAGAGATCCGGCAACAATACAAAATCTTATTCTCCGCCAAGAACCAACAACAATCCGCCTCAAAGGACTTATAATCCGCCGAGAAACAATACCTCTCCGCCGCGTTCGATAGGATCAGACCGCGGTTCTGGAAGATCTAATTCAGGTTCTGGAAGATCTAATTCAGGTTCCGGCAGAAGGAGATAAATAAAATGAAACGCTATCTAATCAAAATATTTTTAATTCTCGCCCTGGCAATTATTACGCCGGGATGCTATACGGTTATCTGGACCCCGGACGAAGAATTCCCAACCCAGAAAGATTATGAATACCAGGGGTACTATCCGGATAATTATTATGGTGATTATTATTACTTTTATGATTATCCATGGTGGTTAACAATTACACCGCCTGATAATACAGGTTCTGATAATTCAGGTACTCAACGGAGCAGGGATATTACCAGGGAAAGAAATAACGAGGGAGGGAGATCAACAACCGACAGGAGAAATTCTGATTCCGGAAACAACAACGGCAATATAATTCAAACACAAGCTCCGACAAGGGACAGATCATCGGATAATAATAATAACAATAATGATAATAATAATAATAATTCAGGATCTACTACAACATCAAGCTCGAATGATAATTCAGGCAATTCATCGAGAACTGAAACAGATCGATCCAGAACATCAACCAATAATTCCGGTTCCGGAAGCAGCCGAAATGATGACGGCGGCCGTAGTAATACCGGGGGAAGAAGATAATGAAGATTTTTTCTAAGTTTTCTGCAGCAGCAATACTTTCATTGCTATTACTTGTTCCTAACTATGCCCAAAATAATAATGATGTTGTAAGGCTTGCCGTTCCCGGTTTAGGTTCAAGCGCACGTGCATTGGGAATGGGCAACAGCTATATATCTTTAAGCGACGATGCTTCCGCTGCTTTCTTTAATCCTGCTGGATTTGGTCTCTTGAAAAGGCTGGAATTTTCCGGGGGATTTAACTATGTAAATTATGGTAATAAAGCTGATTTTTTTAATACCAGTACGGATTATTCCAACAGCTCAACCCAATTCAGCAGAATAAGCTTTGCTTTTCCTTTTCCGACTATGCGGGGCAGCCTTGTATTCGGAATTGCTTATCATAAAAACAAGGATCTTACAGGCGCGTTGAAATTTTCAGCAATAAACCCTACTTCATCATACATTAGTTACAATACTCAATTTAATGATAATAATTTATATGATCTTTACTTAAGCTACCCCACTTCTACTGGAGATGCTACTACAATAAATGGGGAGCTTTCCCAATACGGAGATATACTTAGTTCGGGGGATATAAATAATTGGACATTTTCCGGCGCGGTGGAAATCTACAAGAATTTATTCGTCGGTTTAAATTTAAATATTATAACTGGGAATTATGAAAATACGTACAACTACAACGAGGAAGATGTAAATAATCTGTATCAGGGCCAAACTGATCCGGGAGAAACTGATCCGAATAAAATTGTTTCGGATTTTCAGCTACTTCACATAGATAAACATTTGAATTGGGATATATCAGGATGGGATGCTAAAATTGGATTACTTTATCAGGCTAATCCAATGCTACGGATAGGTACAACAATACAATTCCCTAAAATTTTTTCTGTAAAAGAAAACTATTCGGATAACTTTTCTGCAGATTTTGCGACTGGACCTATTTCTTTAACTCCATACAGCGATGAAGTTGAATATGATATTGTTACGCCTTATGAATTCGGTTTCGGTTTAGCAGCCAATGTAAAAGGCCTGATCTTTAGTGCCGA
>DATKLQ010000399.1:0-8362 GCA_035542335.1 Ignavibacteriaceae bacterium
CGTGCATATAATTTTGTATTATCCTTCGATCTTGTGAAGCGAACATCTTCGGCTGTTCCTTCAGATGGTGCCGACATAATTCCATGCTCAGCTCCCATTTTCGTCGGACCTTCTCCGTACTTTTGCCATGCCCGCGTTGCATAAACCGCTTCACCATACTTCTTCAGCCATGCACCTATGGCAAGCAGAACATCTTTTTGTTCCTGAGGTATGGTGCCGTCGGCTTTGGGAGAAATGTTAAGAAGAAGATTTCCATTTTTGCTGATTCTATCTATAAAACTGTGAAGAATGGCTTTCTTGGAATAATATCCGATTCCCTCAGTATAGCACCAGCTTGAGGAACTGACTGCATCATCGGTAAGCCAATAATTTTCGGTAATACCAGGAGGACCGCCGCGCTCATAGTCGAGAACTGCGCATTTAGTATTCAAGCCGTCTTTAAATGTGGCTACCACTTCCTTGTTCCACTCAACAGCCTTATTATAGTAATAAGCCAGAAATTGTAAAAGAACATGTTGTGAAATAACATGCAGATTGAAATCCTGGTAAATGATATCGGGTTTATAATTATCGATAATTTCCTTATGCTTACTCAGCCAGAAGGCTTCGTTCTTTTCTTTTCCCTGCTGCCCGTAAAGCATTTGAAGTTTAGGATCATTTGTTTGAGGCACTACATTATAATATCCGGTTATATTGAATGCATGATGCATTGAAAGAATTACCCTCATATTTTTTTTGCGGATGGCATCCGTCAGCAATTTAACCAGGTCAAGTTTCGGCCCCATATCTTTTGCATTCCATGGATTAACCTTGCTTGCCCACATTGAAAAGCCGTCATGATGTTCGGCAACAGGCCCGGCGAACTTTGCCCCGGCATCGGCAAATAACTGTGCCCATTCATCAGGATCGAAGTTACCTCCTTCTGATTTAAGTTTTGGCGCAAACTGAACAAAGTTACCCTGCTTATCATTTGCGCCTGTCATGAAATTGGTGTAAGGCCATTGGGAGGGATCGCCATAAACTTTAATATGGTGCTTATTTTCCGGTGATCCTTGGATATACATGCTGCGGGGATACCATTCGTTTGAGAAAGCAGGAACAGAGTAAACCCCCCAATGGAAATAGATGCCGAACTTAGCATCTTTAAACCACTCCGGGACAGGGTTCGACTTCTCTAATGATTCAAAATTAGGCTGAAAATCTTTCTGAGTCTGTCCGGATATTCTAGCAGTAATTCCTGCTGCAAATAGAATATAAATAAGGAATAACCTATTTATTTTCATAAAAAGTCGCCTCCTTGTTTTATCTGAATAATAATGGAGCAATCTTATATAAATTATTTCTCCACACAGGCCATGTATGCCCTCCGGGATATTCGCTGTATGTATATTTAATATTCAGAGCATCGAGCTTTGAAAGCATAATTTGACAATTGTTGTAGGCTATATCTTCCTTACCGCCTATACCTATCCAGAGTAGCTTTAAATTGCTTTTAATCGTATCGAAATTGTTTTTTATATATTCGTATTGTGCATCCGCAATATCTTTTTGCATAGGCATGATCCAACCGGAACTGAAAACTCCCAGGTAAGAAAAAAGCCGGGTATTCTTCATGCCTACATAAAGTGTTTGAATTCCGCCCATCGATAAACCTGCAAGCGCCCGATTCTCGGAGCCATTTTCCGCCCTATAATTTTTTTCAACAAACGGGATAATACACTGCTTTAGCTCCGCTTCAAACATTCTCAGGCTATTTTCCCCGAAGCCGGGGATATCAACATTTCCATCCGGCATAACGACAAGCATCGGTTTCGCTTTTTTCTCGGCAATCAAGTTATCCAGAATTAAATCGGTTTTGCCTTGGGATGCCCATCCTCTTTCATCTTCGCCGCCGCCGTGCAGAATGTACAATACAGGGTATTTTTCATCTGAACTATTATCATAACCGGGAGGTGTATAAAGATAAAATTGGCGCCATCTATTAAAGACGGTGGAATAATATTTTTTTATTCGGATATCTCCATGAGGAATATCTTTAAGCTCATAGTAGTTAATCCCTCTGATAGGAATTTCAATACCGCTCGCCATTCTACCCATACCGTAAAATGTTTCGCTTGCCGGATCTGCAACTGAGACTCCATCAATTATCAATGAGTAATAATGAAAACCTTCACTCAATGTATCGGTTGTAATTTCCCAAACTCCGCCGGTATCTTTAACCATGTCGTACTTTTTAACTAAATCGAGTTGAACTTTTTGAGCATCCGGAGCTTTAATGCGAAAGATTGCGCGATTGTCGGGTAAAATCTGCGGATATTTTGCTCTTCGTTCATTGGTTGGTGCAGGCGTGCCAAGTATTGTATATTGAGAAAATTTAGAAATATCCACGGGTTTAAAAATAAGCTGGGAGAACATGTATAAAGAATTCTTCCAAACCTTGAAATCATGTACGCCCGGTTCGATATAATAAATATGAGGGACTTCATTTGCCTGCAAATACTCATGTGTACGCCGGCTGAATACAATTAAACCATCATCATCACCGCACGAAATCCAGAGTAATTTCAGTTTCTTTTTTGCCTCATCAGGATTAGGAAGTAATAGTTCAGGGGGTTTAGTATTCGGTGCAGGAGAGAATGCGCCAATCCAGGAAAATTTATCAAGGTTGCCTAATCCGAAATTCAAAGATTGTCCGCCGCCCATCGATAAACCGGCAATCGCACGGTGTTCTTTTTCTTTATAAACCGGAAATGTTTTTTCGATGAAAGGAATTAAATCATTAAGCAAGTCTTTCTCAAAAACAGCAAAGGCCTGCACTTTAACGCTGTCAAATATATTTCCGATAGCACGGTCGTCCTTCATCGCCCGTCCATTTGGCAGGACTACAATCATGGGCTCAATTTTATTTTCGGCATAAAGATTATCCAGGATAATTTCTGGGTGACCGCCGTTCAGCCACTCTTTTTCGTCGCCTCCAATGCCATGCAAAAGGTATAATACAGGATATTTTTTGGATTTAGAAAATCCAGGAGGAGTATAAATTAGAGCCTTTCGTTTAGTCCCGACAGTTTTTGACGGATAGTAAATAGAATCAATTTTACCATGCAGAATGCGGGTACGTAAAGAATCAAAACCTTGCGGCGCATGTTTAAGAAGATTTTGAGAGTTTGCATTTATGCAGAAAAAAAACAAAGCAGAAATGAGGATAAATATCTTTTTCATAGTTTATCCTGTAATTTGTTCATTAACGATTGGATTATGGAGGTTTAACAGTTCAAAATCATGCTGAACTGACATAGAATGAAAAAAGTTTGCAATCAGCAGTTCCGGATTAAATTTTTTCAACAAATTTAGCCTTTATGCAAATAACAAAGTAGCCACTTTTGAAAATAAACCTACCAAATTGCGTAAACGAATTTACGGCAAACAATTTCATTTATTCGCATTAAAAAACCGGTTAATAACTATTAATCCATCCTGAAATTTTCATCCACTTGAATAAAGGTAACATCCATTCTTGAGCAGGCTGGAATAAAACAAATCCATGGTTGCCTTTGGGATAAATATGCAATTCGGCCGGAACATTATGATTCCTTAATTTTTCATAATAGACAATGCTGTTATCTACGTCTACAACTTTATCATCACCGGCATGAGTAATATAAGCAGGCGGAGTATTTTCATCTACCCGCAGTTCATTTGAGAATTCATCAATAATTTCCTTAGATGGATTTGGTCCCAATAAATTCTTTCTTGAATCAGAATGGGTTAAGCTGTCCTGCATGCTTATAACCGGGTAAATCAATATTTGAAAATCCGGTCTTAAATTAGTTTTGTTATTATTTACAATTAAAGGTTTGTTAAAATGAGTTGCTTCCGTTGATGCTAAGTGACCGCCTGCTGAAAATCCCATTATTCCGATTTTATTAATATCTATTCCCCATTTGGCAGCATTATCTCTTACAATTTTAATAGCTTGTTGAGCATCCTGTAAGGGACCAATTTTTTTATCAATCATAGTTGAGTCATTCGGAAGTCTGTATTTAAGCACAAATGCAGCAATTCCGTTTTTTGCAAATTCTTTTGCAGTTCTTAATCCTTCAGCTTCATATACAACGACTGCATAACTCCCGCCGGGACAAATAACTACTGCTGCATGCGTTGATTTTTCTTTTTCCGGCAGATAGATTTCGAGAGTTGGCTTTGTCACTCCTGAAAACATCCCTGAGTGTTTATCTTCTTTTATATCGGATACTTTCGAATTAGGTATATCTCCTTGATATAAATTAATTATTTCCTGTGCCCTTGAAGAAAATGAAAGTATTGCTAAGGATAGGGTAAAAATTCTTATTATTTTCATTGGGTTTTTAGATTTGCCGGATTTCAAAAACTGGCAAATCTACCTTCCTTTATTTTTGTAAAATAAGTTTTATAGATTTCTCAAAATCTCCGGCAGTAAGCCTGGCAAAATAAACGCCGCTGGCAAATCCTTCCGCATTCCATGTAACCGTATTTAATCCGGCTTTCTTTTCTTCATGAACTAAAACATCCACCTCTCTGCCTAAAGGATCATATATTTTTATAGTAACAAAATTATTAACCGGCAATCGATATTTTAAAGTAGTAGCCGGATTGAAAGGATTAGGATAGTTTTGTTCCAGGCCATAGCTTTGCAGATCCTTAGAAACCGACCGTTTTATTCCTGTTATACCGGCAATTAAATATGTCCCGCCTGCCTGTGTAGGCAGGTCGTACAAAAATGTTGGTTTGAGAGTCAGAGGATGTATTTTAGATGAATCATGTATTATCGGCGTTTTAATTTCTGGTGTAGCAAAAAAAGGATTCGGATTAACTCCCGAAGCCGGAGTCATTCCTTCGATTAAAACTACTTCATTAGGAACACGAATACGGCAATTTCCACCTAGATTCGATTTAATTTCTATGCTTTGAATTTGTCCGTTTACCCAATCAAAATTAACCTCGAACCCACCATAAGCGCATAAGCCGCTGACATCTCCGCTGCTCCAGTAATCGGGTAAAGCCGGCAGAAAATGTATCGCACCGTCCTGACTTTGAAGAAGCATTTCTGTTATGCCGGAAGTACAGCCAAAATTTCCGTCAATCTGGAACGGTGGATGTGAATCGAAAAAGTTTGGAAATGTTCCGCCTGTTGTTGGATTTACCGGATCAACCAAGGTAAGTTGGTCAGTGATTAGATTTAGTGCGTGATTGCCGTCTTGTAAACGCGCCCATAAGTTTACTTTCCATCCCATAGACCAGCCGGTAGAAGCATCTCCTCTATATTTAAGAGAAGTACGCGCTGCATCTAATAATTGGGGGGATGTGTAAGGGGAAATTTGATTGCTTGGAAATAAACCATATAAGTGGGAAACATGCCGGTTATGATCACTTGGGCTATCCCAGTCATCCATCCATTCCTGCAATTGACCATATCTACCTGTTTGCATTGGAGGCAGGCTGTCAAGAATATTTTTGAAGTCTACCATTAAAAGGCTGTCGGTGTTTAAAATGGCCGCAGCTTTTCTTGTTTTAGTGAATAAGTCGAATAGTATTTGATTATCTATTGTGGATCCTGCACAAATAGAGGAAGAATGAATGGAAGGGTTGTTTTCAGGTGAAATTGAAGGAGTTACAACTAACCATTTATGCACCGGTTCTTCAATAAGAAAATCCTGGTAAAACTCGCATGCCGATTTTAATACCGGATATACCGATGCAAGATATGTTAAGTCGCCGCCATACAAATACCTTTCCCACAAATGTTGACAGAGCCATGCACCGCCCATTGGCCACATTCCCCAATAGGCGCCATCTACCACGCCGCAAATGCGCCATAAATCGGTATTATGATGTGTAACCCAGCCGTCACAACCATACATGGTTTGAGCAGTTTGATGACCTGCTTCTGAGATCTCTTTAATCATTTGAACGAGAGGTTCATCCATTTCGGTAAGATTACATTTTTCCGCAGGCCAATAATTCATCTCTGTATTAATGTTTATAGTATATTTGCTGTCCCATGGCGGATCTGTTTGATCATTCCACAAGCCTTGCAAAGTGGCCGGCTGCCCTCCTGGTTGAGAAGACGATATGAGCAGATAGCGGCCGAATTGGTAATACATTTCAACCAGGTTTTTATCTTTTGTTTGTGAAAAGTTTTTGATCCTTTCATCAGTTGGGAGATCGGAAACTTGCGAGCCGCCGAGATTAAAACTTACACGGTTAAAATAATTTTGATAAGCAGATATATGACTATTTAACAGCTCCGTATAAGACTTTGTCTCTGCCGCTGAAAGATAGTTTATACATTTGGCAGTATCATCCTCAGTAAGAGTCTTGTAATCTGTAAAATTGGTAGCTATGGAAATCAAAATAACAACTTCGTCTGCATTACTAACGTTTATTTTTCTAGAAACAATTGAGGTCGTACCGCCTGAATTAATTATTTTTACACGTACGTCAAATTTTACTTGCCCGATTACACCTTCGTGGGTACTGGAAAGTCCTGTCATCTCCAAAGAAGTGGAGTCCAGAACCTTTATGGTTTTTTGCAAAGGACCACTCATAGTTGCTGAAAATGTGAGCATTCCCGGCTGAGAGGCAGTCAACTTAATTACAATAACCTGATCGGGCTGAGAAGCGAATACTTCACGTTTGTATGTAACTTCAGAAACCTTATATGTAGCAGTAAAAACTGCCTTCTCCAGATCCAATTCACGGTAATAATCTGTATAACTGCTATGACCCTGAAAAGTTAAATTGAGAAATCCGATAGGTTGAAACATAGAGCCATGCAGTTGTTTTGCTGTTACGTTTTGATTTATCATTGTTTCAGCGCCGCTGTAATTTCCGCTAAAAATAGCTTGGCGAATTGCAGATAATGCTCCCAATGCATCGGGGTTATCGTTTCGTGAAGGCCCTCCTGACCAAAAAGTGCTTTCGTTGAGCTGGATTCTTTCGTTAGCAGGGCCGCCGTAAATCATTGCCGCTATTCGTCCGTTTCCAATAGGCAGCGCTTCGTTCCAAACACTAGCAGGTTTGTTATACCACATTGTTAGTTTTCCGCTCTGCTGCGCAAAAGTGCCCTGTAAGAATAGAAAAAAACAGAATAGTAATACGGAGTTCAGCAATTGTTTAGTTTTCATAATTTATACTTTTAAGTTGACATTTTTCCTAATCCTTTGGTTTTTCTCCTATTATCTAGTTCATATTAATCATATTTTAGACTCTTATTGACATTGCGATAATTAATATTTGAACCTAAAGCAAACATTGTTGCAGGAAAATCTTTTGTGCGTAAAAATGTACCAAATGCTTTTCGAAGAATTGTCCACCAAAAATGTATTTTCGCATTTATAATTCTCATCTGATCGCTGAGTTTATCCGCAGTCATTTTCTCCGGATGAAAAACAACTTTAGTCATGTCGAAATGTCTCCAATCTTTTGGGAAATTGCGGTAAAGCAAACGGTTGCTTTTTTGAAGCTTTGTAAACAAACGGGTTCCAGGGAGCGGAGTTAGAATCGTAGTTTGAATAACATCAACTCTGCTTTTGATGGCATAATTTGTACGGTTTGCAAGTTTGGCGCAATCGTCATTATCCATACCAAAAATAAACGCGCCTAGAACAGCAATGCCTGCATTTTGAATTCTCTGGAAAATTTCTTCATAAGACTGTACACCCCGACTAATGTTTAAACTTTTATTAACTTCCCTTAATGTATCAATTTCCTCACTTTCAATTCCGATAAAAACCATTTTACATCCTGCTTTACCCGCCCAATATAGCAACTCCGCATCATCGGCAAAATTTATAGATGCCTGGCAGAACCACATTTTATTCAGTTTTAAATCAACCATACCTTTGAAGAGTTCCAGTGCTTGTTCGCGTGAATTTTTACCGAACCCGATAATATTATCATCAACAAAAAAAATCATTCTTTGAGGTATCGATTGAAGTTCATCCAACACATCATTTATTGGACGCCTCCTATATCGCTTGCCGTTAAATGCGGTAACAGAGCAAAATTCACAATCCAAAGGACAGCCTCTTGATGTTTGAACCGAAGCAAATTTATATTCAGGATGAAAAAGATCCCGCCTGACCGGAATCATATTTTTCAAATCAATCCAGCTTCCTTTATAATAGGATTGAAGTTGATTTTGTTCAAAGTCTTGAATCAATTTGGGCCATACATCTTCAGCTTCACCAATAACAATGCTGTCAACAAATTTTGAAGCTTCATCCGGGCATAGTGATGCATGTATACCACCCATTACGACCGGAATATTTTTATTTCGATAAACTGATGCTATTTCATAAGCACGATTGGCTGACGCGGT
>DATKLQ010000400.1:0-2687 GCA_035542335.1 Ignavibacteriaceae bacterium
TAAAAATTTATATTGTAGTATATTTTCAATTATTCTTTTCCCCATTTTTAAACATCCAAAGGTGATTAAATGATTAGACTGATTTTTTTAGTCAGTTTTTTCTTTTTCTCCTGCACTGAAAATTTTTCAAAAAATATTTCAGGCGATGTTTCGGACTCTGTTAAGGCTAAAATTGCCATACTGCATAAAGCGGGCAGCAGGTACTCAAGCCTGAGGAGCAAGGACAGGTTAAGAGCCGGCGAAATGCTGCGGATTTTTGTTCAGCCTTTAAACAAGAGTTATATTTATGTTGTACATGCAGACGAGAACGAAGCTGCGCTGCTTTACGGAAAGCAGGGACCCGAACCAAATGAAGTGCTGCTCCTTCCTTCGGAAAATGATTTCTATGTCTTCGACGATTCAAGCCCGGAAGCCAGAATAATCATTATCTGTTCTTCGAAACAATCGAATGGGATAGAAAAACTTTTTTTCAAGAAAGAAAACATCAGCAGGAAAGAGTGGAATGAGTTTGAAAAGAATACTTTAAGCGAGGATAAAAACTCACTGAATGACAGAACCGATAAGCCCTTCCCGATTGCAGGAAATGTAAGTTCAATAAATGACGAATTCCTGGACCAGGTTCAAACATTTGTGGGAAAAGATATCCTAATCAGGAAATATGATATTGAAATTAAAAAGTAAAAAATTAATCCTCAGGATTCTGCTGCTTTCTTTCCTCCTCTCATTTACTGTTTCAGCCGGCTTAATAGTCTTTAATATACCCTGGAATTCCTTGGATTACAGGGGAATTGATAAACTTTACAGGATCTCTTTAGCAAATAATAAAGGACCCAAAGCGAGCGACCGGATAGTCTATTTGAATATTGACGATAAAACGTATGCGGATTTTAAGACCAATTATCTTAACCGCGGAGGATTAGCAAAGGTAAATAATATTTTAGCAAAGATTAGACCGCAGACGGTTTTTTACGATATAATTTTCTCCCGCCCGAGCAGCAGTAAAGATGATACCGCATTTGCCGCATCAATTAAGGAGTTAGGGAATGTTTATCTTCCGGCCGGATTTAAATTATCCGAAAAAAAAGCTTTGTTCAGATGGGAAAGCGGAGTTTTTTTTGAAAAGCTTTTTTTTGATTACGCAAAAAAAATTACTGAAACAGGTAAAGGTACTCCTTTATATGCCGAATGGGCTTTACCTCAGCACGACAGCTTTGCAGCAAATGCCTTTAACAGCGGCCATATTTCAGTCACACCCGATGAAGACGGGGTCCTCAGGCATTTTCCGCTGATTATCAAAATTGATTCCCTCTATTTCCCTTCCGCCGCACTCTCTATATTTTTGGATTACAATGAAATTCCGTTCGATAAGATTAAAATCAAGTGGGGAGAGTCATTAACAATACCGGCATTGCCGGAAAGCTACTTGGAAAAAGATCTTGTAATTCCTATCGATGAAAGCGGAAAAGCTTTTGTGCCGTACTATTCATACTGGGAAGATCAAAAAACAAAAATGATAAGCGTAAAAAAATTCCTGGAGTATTCAGAAAAGCCTGAATACAATGATGAGCTTCTCGAGTATTTCGAGGGAAGCTTTGTACTCATCAGCGATGTTTCGGTGGGCAGCTCGGACCTCGGGCAAACCACACTCGAGGAGAATGTCCCCCTGATTTCAATCCACGGGGCCCTGTTAAACTCGCTCCTGACAAACAACTTCTATAAAAATTGGGACAAAGTAGCTCTTGCTTTATTAATTTTTCCTTTCGGATTATTAATAGGCCTTTCGACAATAACAAGATCGGCAATACCGATGTACCTGGCCGGGATTTTAATTATTTCTGCTTGTTTGCTTTTCGGATATTATGAAATGACAAATTTCATTCTCTTCCCTGCCATAACCGGCTCCGGTGCACTCTTTTTAATTTTTATCGGTACGATAGTTATACAGCAGATCATAGTATCGAAGGATCAAGCATTCATTAAAAATGCATTTTCAAAATATGTTCCTCGTAAGGTTGTGGATCAGCTGCTGGATAATCCTGAATTGCTGAAGCTCGGTGGAGAAGAAAGAGTTCTGTCAATTTTATTTGCTGATATCGCCAATTTTACATCGATTTCGGAGACAATGCAGTCTACCGAGCTTGTCTCTCTTTTGAATGAATATTTGACAAATATGACGGACATAATCTTGTCGGAAGGTGGAACAATCGATAAGTATATAGGAGATGCTATTCTTGCGGAATTCGGAGTTCCGTTAAAAATGGATAACCATGCCTTTGCTGCAGTAAGGACTGCACTCATGATGCAGAAAAGGGTAAATGAATTATATGATGGAAGCCGGGAAAAGAATTTACCCCAAGTAAGATGCAGGATCGGGATAAATACAGGCAAAGTTACAGTAGGGAATATGGGATCCAACCAGGTTTTTGATTATACCGTTATCGGCGACCCGGTTAATCTTGCTTCAAGGCTTGAAAGCGTTAACAAGCGTTACCGTACTCAGATATTAATTTCTGAATTCACTCTTAAGGAGCTGCCCCCGGATGTTTTCCGCACCAGGCTTGTAGATATTATTAAGGTGAAAGGGAAAACCTTGGCTGTTAAAATTTATGAGGTTTATGGTTTTGCATCCGAAGCGTTAACCGAAGAAGACGATAATTATTATAAAGCTTACGAAAAAGGATTCGGTC
>DATKLQ010000401.1:0-9763 GCA_035542335.1 Ignavibacteriaceae bacterium
GGCGACGATAACCGGGACCGCAGAATAACTCCCCTAATTAATTACTTATTTATACTGCTAAATATCCTTGTGTTCGTCTTTTTACAGGATTTAGGCAGCAACCAGCTTTTTACATATAAATATTCAACTGTTCCGGCAGAAATTCTATCCGGGAAAGACGTTGTTAGCAGCGACCGGATTGTAGAAGATCCGGTTTCAGGCGACAGGGTCAGAATTCCGGGGCTGCAGCCAACCCCTATACCTGTATACCTGACTATTCTTACGTCGATGTTTATGCACGGAGGCATTGCTCATATCTTCGGGAACATGCTTTTCCTTTTTATCTTCGGGGATAATATTGAAAACAGGATCGGTCATTTTAGATATTTCATTTTTTATATTCTCTCAGGGATATTAGCTTCCATTGCACATGTATATACGACAAAAATCACCGGAGGAAATTTATTGGTTCCAACACTCGGGGCATCCGGCGCAATCTCCGGCGTTCTCGGCGCATATATGATGCTGTTCCCAACCCGGCGCGTTGTAGTGCTCCTTTTTTATTTTATAACCGAAGTGCCGGCTATTGTAGCAATCGGCATTTGGTTCGTCTTTCAGCTGATCAGCGGAATCGGGGTTCTCGGCGCCGGTACTCAGGAGGGCGGAGTAGCTTACGGGGCTCATGTCGGCGGATTTATAGCAGGCTTCATTTTAATAAGATTTTTTACTATAGGGATGAAAAGATAGATAAAAGACTTTTTTAAAGCATTTTCCGCTTTTTCCCTTAATGACTTTTAACTATTTTTTTTATATACTTATTATAAGGAAAGCGGGAGAGTTTATGAAAAAGATTATTATTCTTTTTTCTATTCTTATTTCCACCTGCCATGCTCAAGTATATCCTTCAGTTTCCGATTTCCTTATCAGCGGAAATGATAACACTCCTTCTACTTTCTTACAATATGCTCCGGAATTATCGGTTACAAACAGCCAAAATTTTTTAATGCTCTGGTGGGATTACAGAGAGGGAAATCCTTCTGTTTACGCTCAAAAATTTGACAGCGCCGGAAATAAAATAGGTGCAAATTTTAATACAAACTCCAACATAGGATCTTATCTTAAAAAAAACGGATATCTTTTATCGTTGGACCAGGTTACCTCTACTTCAGTTTATTTTCCATATTTTGGAATCAATGCTTCTCTGTTTAATGATTTAAATAATCAGATTATTAATGCAGAAATATTCTCCGGATTAATTCCGGAATGCGGGACCGGGTTTATTCAGGGAGAATATTTGGTGGCTGCTTCAGACAGCAGCTTTTATTTTCTAACCAATTACAGCGGACTTGTCTCTTTAGTTAAAATGGAAGATAAAGGCAGCATAAAACATATTCCGGTATTGGAGGAACGGTATAATATTACTCAAATTACCGCCTCTGCAACTTCTGAGGGTAACTATTTCTTCGGGTGGATTAATGGAAACCAATATGATTCACTTGAAACAGGCTTGTATGCCACATTTATTAATCCGAAGGACTCCGTTGTTGTTCCCTATTTGTTCATAAGCAAATTGAACGACAGCGTTAAGATTTGGGATTATATCGGTAACTATAACCTAAAATCTGTTGCTCTTAATGATTCAATATACAAGTTATTCTGGCTAAATAAATCAACTTTCAAATTATATTCCGTTAAACTGAATACCAACGGGGAAATAATATCGGACATTGACAGTATGAGTATACCTAAATCAGAACCTGAATTCAGTGAACCGGAAATGCAGATTACAAATATAAATGAAGAAAGTTTTTACCTGTCTCTATCCGTCCATTATTGGCCTACAGAGATTTTCCAGAATACCTTTATTAAATATAATCTCAACGGTGAAATTGACGGTGAAATGGTCTCCCAAAACTCCCAAAGCCGTTTTTTTAGCGGAGAGATGTTTAACCTAGGAGGAAATAATTTTTTTAAACCTTACTCGGATGAGAAAGATGTCTATCTGGAAAAGACAGAATTCACCAATTCGATTAATAAAGTAAAAATTAATGATGATGAATCCGGCAGCAATGAAGAAAATAAAGGATTAACTATTTATAATAATAATACGATTTTTCCAGTTTGGAACGATGAAGAAAAAAGTTATGGGAGAAGAATCGATAGGGAAGGCAATCCTGTCGGTGAGAAAACTCATATACCAAGCGGGGATATTTTATTTTTTCCCGACGGCAAATTGATTTCCACATGGGTTAAAGAAATTAATGATTCAACCTTCGATGCCGGATATTCATTCCTCGACCAGGATTTTCAGGAGATCTTCAGCAAGACACTCTTTTCAGGTCCTGGTTATTATAACGTAAGCATTAAGGCATATATAATTTCCGATTCATCTTTAATACTGACGCTGAAAACCTACCAGGAATTGAAATTAATCCTGGAAAATAAAGACGGAATAACAATCAAAGAAAAGATGATAGTATCCGGGGAGGACATATATGATCTTAAAATATTCTTTGAAGAATCAAAAGCATTCTTCTGGCTTCTATGGAATGATAAGCTGAGGCAGTACGGATTTGATCTTGAACCAAGAACCGATATTAAAAGTCGGACAACCCCTTATGCATACAGCAATTACATCGGGAACGACAGGTTTTTAATTGTTAGTACTGCTTATGATTATTTCTATAATAATATCGCAATTTTAGGTACCATAGTAAATTCGGACGGCGATACAACAGCAAACAATGTTCATTTAGCTTACTGTAAGAGCAGCGAATATAATCTGCTAATAGACAGACTAGATGAGAATGAATTTCTTGTAACCTGGAAAAACGGAAATAAATTTTACGGCAGGGCATTTTCAAATGAGGGCATAGCGGCTAAAGATTCATTTTTAATAAACAGAAGCTCAAGCAGCTTTAATAAGGATTTAAGATTTTCGGTTAATGACGATAAAGTCTATTTTACCTGGTCTTCGGCTAAAAGAGCTGCATATGGATTTGATATTTTCGGGAGCATTTTTAATTTAAATACAATTACCTCTGTAGACGGAGCAACTGCTTTAGTTCCGAAAGAATTTTATATATATCAAAATTATCCTAATCCATTTAATCCTTTAACTAAAATTAAATTTGATGTTCCTGGATTTTCTCATGTGTCTATCAAAATATATGATATATTGGGAAGGGAAATATATTCTTTGCTTGATCAAGATAAATCTCCCGGAGCATATTTTATAGACTTTAACGGAAATAATTTTGCATCGGGAGTCTATTTTTATAAAATCACTGCCGCAAATTATACAGCAGTTAAAAAGATGATTCTTATCAAATAAAAAATTCTTCCGGAATATTAATTGATTCTTGTGATATTTTTATTTGTTTTTTTAGAAAGAATAATATTATTATGAATTAAAGATATTAAGATTATAGAAGCTTTTAATAAGGAGAAATATAATGAGCAGAAATTCAGATGGATCAAACGGATTTGTAAAAGGAATGCTGATCGGCGGATTAATCGGCGCCGCTGCAGCCATTCTTTTTGCTCCCATGAGCGGCAAAAAGCTCAGAAGGAAAATCGGTCAGAAAAAAGACGATATTCTCGACGATGTAAATGATTATGTTGAAACAGGAAAAGAAAAAGCAGAAGAACTTTTCCGTGTAGGAAAAGAAAAGATGGAATCTCTCTTAGAAGATGCAAAAAAATAGTTAAAGGCTGATAGCTCAGATTTGAAGATAAATTTCTCAGTGTTTAAAGCCTGAATGTGAGTCATTCGGGCTTTTTTATGTTTTCATTAATGTGGCTATTCAATATTTTAATAATTATTTTAAATCTCCTTTCAGTGAAAAATAGGTGAACCTGTTTGGATAAAGAGAAAAAAATCCAAATAATTAAGGCTGCTGTTAAGAGATTTACTAAGCACGGGCTCAATAAAACCACCCTTGACGAAGTTGCACGGGATCTTCGTATAGGCAAAGCTACTATCTATCATTACTTCCAATCGAAAGAAGATCTATATTATAAAACCCTTTTGTTTGAGATTTCTCTTTATATAGATGAAATAAAATCGCTTTTAAATAATGAAGCTAAAATACCTCAAGAGATTATTTTTGAGTACATAGAATTAAAAGAAAATACGGCCGGCAAGTATAGACTTATATTTGAGCTGCTGCTTCATATTTTAACCGGAACTCAGATTGAACCTGAGATTCAATGCCTGCAGGAACTTTTTAAAGAAGAAAATGCAGTTGTGAAGGAATTTTTTAAAAGAATTGCAAAAAAGGATAACACAGGGGATCTTCCCGAATTTTTAGCCGAGCAAAGCTGGGGACTTCTCTTCGGCGGTATTCTTAAAAATACTGCTTACCCTCCTAAGGAAACCGATGCTTCAATCGGAACAGGCCAATCATTTAAGAAAGAAAGTTTGATTAAGGAGCTTGAATCTTTTTTTGCAGGGAAAACTGAAGATAAAAAATAATCCTTCTCTTTTCGAATTACTACTACGAAGCAGCGGGACCTTCTATTTCCTCCTCATCATCTGTCTCATTGAATAAAAACTTCTCATATTTATGCTTTATCATTTGGGCTTCGACAATAAAGAAAACATCTTCGGCGATGTTTGTTGCATGATCCCCCACCCTTTCCAGCTGTCGGCAGATAACAAGCAGCGCAACTGCCGGCTCAATATTGTTAGGATTTTCCTTCATAATATTTATAAGTATCTGGTGATTTTCCTTATTGTAGGCGTCCAGTATTTTATCTGTCTCAATTACTTTTTGAGCTAATTTTGCATCGCCGTTTATAAATGAGTCAATTGCGTTCTTCAGCATTTCCTTAACAATTTTAATCATTTCCGAAAACCTGCTTCGGTCGATAAAAGCCGGCTTTTCCTTCATAAGCAGAAAATTTTCCGAAATATTTACCGCAATATCGCCGATTCTTTCAAGGTTGGTATCTATTGTAATTGCGGAGATAATCAGCCGCAGATCCATTGCGACCGGCTGGGAAAGTGCAATAATCCTCTGGCAGATCTTTTCTATTTTTAAATCGTATTTATCAACTTTATCTTCTCTGCTGATCACTAGTGTCGCAAAATCAAGGTTGTTTTCTTCAATCGCTTTGAGTGCATAATCTACCTGTTCATCCACAAGGCTAGACATCTTTAATATTCTTTTCCTGAGCTTTTCGAGCTGCAGTTCAAATTGTCTTTCCATTTTTAGCCTTAATTAAATTTTTTAGCCTTAATTAAATTTAAATTCATTATTAAAATAGAAAGAAATTAAATAAAAATTCATATCAGGTCTGCATTTTAAGAGTTTTACATATCTTACTATTCTCCGAATGAATAAGAGAAGGTAATCCGGGCAGTAACGGAAGGATCAATCTCCTTTGAGGCTGATTTCTCAAATGTTTCAATAAGAACATTGGGGATGATGGAAAAATTTTTATCAGGAGAATAATCGAGGCCAGCAATAAAATAATTCGTTAAATCTCCTTTAAAACCGGATTTGATATTCGGATCAAAATAATCCCATCTCGCCACTCCGGTGAATCTGGAAGAAATAGGAACAGATCCGAATATGGAAATTCCCAGTGCATCAATATCATCAACTTTTATGGAATTCAAAAATTCTTCAGATATATCATTCTGCTTTTTAAGGAAAACAGCTTCGGCTCCGATGCTGAGCTTATTTTCATCTCTGTAACCGGCAAAAAAAGCGGTAGTTATATAATTATTTATAAATGAATAAGATGTTGATCCTGCGGAATAGTTTTTATTAGCCCGCGCTCTTAAATCGCCGTAGAGAGAAAGATGAAATCCCTTAGCAGGTTTTACATGAAAAAGGAGATAGTACCTTTTATATTTATCTGTTTCAATTCTGTTTCCGCTTCCGTTGCCGTACATTACCCAGTAGTTGAAAACCCCGTTGTTATCGATTCTTCCTCTTAGAGAAACGGCAAGATCCCTCGAAGATACAATATCCCTTAAATCCATGATTGTTTTTTCGAGCGAACGGTAACCCCAAACTCCTTCGGATACGTCAAAAGCCGGGGTAGGCTGTATTCCTATTGTTAAATTACTTCCAGCAAAAATATCCTGCCAGTTTATAAAAGCATCCTTTATAAATACGCCTATTCTGCTGCTGCTTGTGTTTGATTCCTGGTCGCCTTCAAGCCTGAACCTGGTATTGAATGTCTCATTGATTTTAAAATCATAAGTAAAATAGATTCTTCTGAATTGAAAACCGTTAAAATCTTTCCGCCCGATTGTAGAATCCCGCTGTATATTATAAAAATAATCCGCGAACATTACGCCGGAGATTTTACCCGAAGGTGCTTCCTGAGCTAATGCAGTTAAAATAAAAATTGAGAATAAAAGAAATAGTAAAGTTTTTTTCATGTATTTTCCCGCATTTTAAAAATTTTAAAAAATAAGCCGCTAAAATTTACGGCTCAAATTTCTTAAAATATCGGGTAAATTCCGAGAAAAAAATAATATTTAATAAATCGGAATGAATCTCATCCCATTTGCAGATCTCTCGAATTACCCGGAGAGTTTTGAAATTTCAATATAAACTTGGAGATTTTTAGTATCTCGGTTTAAAATTCCATGTAAAAGAGAAATAAATTTCGAATATCGTATATAGAATAATGAATATCGAATACAATGCATTAATCTCAAAGTGCGATTGATATTCCGAATCGATTCGGTACTGCTATTCGAAATCCTGTATCCGGTATCCTGTATCCAGTATCCAGAATCCAGTATCCAGAATCCAGTATCCAGAATCATGATTAAAAAATCCATCATCCATCAAACATGTCAGGTATCTGGGGGGAAATCAGCAGATTATAAAGTATCGTAATCTAATAAAGTATCGTAATCTAATAGATTGCTTCCCTTACCCTGGCACTGATGTAATCCATTATCCAGACTACAATTGAAATGAGCAGGATGATAAGCCCGACCTCATGCCATCTTGCCAATCCCTGGTACTGAATAAGCATAGTCCCGATTCCCCCCCCTCCTACCAGTCCGATTACCGTGGCCATCCTTACATTTATATCCCATCTGTAAATTGTAAAAGATAGAAAAGGAAGGAATATTTGCGGGAGAACAGCGAACCATACAATCTGAATTTTTCTTGCGCCTGTAGCGGAAATCGCTTCAACGGGGCCGGCTTCAATGCTTTCAATCGCTTCGGAATAAAGTTTTGCATTTGATGCAATTGTATGCACCAGCAATGCAATCATTCCGGCAAAGGGTCCAATACCGACCCAGACTGAAAAAATAATTGCCCAGATCAGCGGTTCGATTGAACGGATAAAGTTCAGAATGATTCGGAGAATATAATAAACTCCTAAAGAGATTTTATTATCCTTCATAAGATTTCTTGCAGTAAAGAAGCTAACAAGAAGAGAAGGCGGAATGGAAATCAGTGTAGCTAGCAGTGCAATATAGATTGTTTCGATAATTGCAAAAAGAGCATCATTAAAGATTCCGAATTCAGGCTTAAATAGTGCGCCGAAAATCCTGTTCGCACCCTGGATCCCTTCACTGCTGAAGAGACTTACCAAAGAGACTTTTGTAACAATCCATCCGGCTATAAATGTAATATTAAATAAAAACCAGCCGAATATTTCTACAGTCAGCTCTGTAGTTTTATTCTTCTTCGCGATTCCAAAAAGCCTGGATGACAAGGAAGTTCTTGACCATGTCCAGAAGGTGCCCAAAATTATACTTGCAAAAAATATAATTCCCGTTTCAGTCCATGAAAACGGAAGCTCCCTCAGCTCCAAAATGAATTTATAATAGATTGCCCGCTGCAATACTAGAATTGAATAAAAGACAAAAAATATGTCAAGCAGTGCCGCTTTAATAAACGCTAATCTAAATTTCAGCTTAGTACCTTTTTGGATTAGCTGTCCGGCAGATTTGTCCAAATCAGAACCAGTGCTCACCTTATTTCAACCTCCTGGGCTTCTTCGCCGTAAATTGTTTTAAACCATTTTTCATCAATGCTGGAAGGAGCACCTTCATATATGATTTCCCCCGCTTTCAAAGCAATAACTCTTGCAGCATATCTTCTTACCAGACTTAAGAAATGGAGATTGCAGATAACCGTTGTTCCTATTTCCTTATTGATCTTTTCAAAATAAAGCATTACCGAATTTGAAGTAGCAGGATCGAGCGAAGCTACAGGTTCATCTGCAAGGAGAAGCCTGGGATTCTGCATCAAGCTTCTGGCAATAGCCACACGCTGCTGCTGCCCTCCGCTCAGTGAATCTGCCCTTTCTCTGGCTTTATCCCGGATCCCCACGGTTTCAAGGCATTTGTATGCTTCGTTGTAGACCTCACCGGGGTATTTTTCAATAATGGAAGTGAAAGAAGGAAGTGCACCCAGCTTCCCGGTAATAACATTTGTAAGCACCGATCTTCTTTTTATCAAGTTAAACTGCTGAAATACCATTCCGATCTGCATTTTGGTTTTGCGGAGCTCCTCGCCTTGAACATGGGTGATATCTTTTCCCACGAATTCAATTGTGCCTGAAGTAGGCTCAATAAGCCTGTTTATGCACCGGAGAAGAGTTGATTTTCCCGATCCGCTTAAACCGATAATAACAAGGAATTCACCTTCGGATACATCGAAGGTTATCCCTTTCAGAGCATGCGTGCCGCCTTTATAAATTTTGTGGAGATCTTTAACTCTGAGAATCATAGAAACTCAATTGAAAATGTATGGCCGTTGCATGACCGCAATGATTGCATGTTTGCATGACTGCATGTTTGCATGACTGCATGTTTGCATGGCTGCATTTTTGCATGGCTGCCGGCTTCCAGTTAGGGGAAACATAGTGTTCCATGCATACACCGGTTCGGATATACGGCAGGACATACATCCATGCAAAAATCTTTAAACAATTTTCCATCATCCATTCAATCATTCATTCACTATTTTCGATTTAGTTTTTCAAACGATATATTCTGTTCTTTCAGAATTTTTCTGAGAGGATCATAATCTTTATCGGTAGCAGGGATCAGGTCGACTATATCCGCTATTTCGTACATCGCTTTCTTACCATCTTCTGTTTTTATAAATTTTAAAATTCCGTTGATTATATTCTGCTTCATTCTCTCATCCATATCTTTTCTAAAGACCCATGGATCATTCGGAATGTCTTCCGAAAACCCGATGATCCTGACCTTCTTTTCTATATCCGGGAACTGCTCTGCTACTCTCATTCTTGCATCAAGTATCTTACCCGTTTTTGGATCCGGAGGTGCATAATAGGTAGCCCCGGCATCTACCTGCTTCTGGTAAATCATCATTACTACATTATCGTGCTTCATGGCAAAGACTGTTTCGCTGGGTTTTACTCCCAGCTTCTTCATCATTGCCTTCGGCAGAATATAGCCTGAAGCGGAAGAAGGATCCACATACGCAAAGCTTCGGCCATTAATATCCTTAATGCTCTTTATCCCGGAATCATAACGGGCCAAAAATTGTGATTTATAGCTTATTTGATTATTATCCCTTACAATTCTCAGGCGTGCTTCCGCGCCATATTTTTCATTTGCCATCAGGTATGAAAAAGTATTGATATCCGCGATGTCTGCCTTTTTTGTACCGAACGCTTCCACAACAGCAATAAAACTGGAAGGTACTGCAGAAGTGAAATAATACCCGGTCTCCTTTTCCAGGTAATTTATTAATTCTTTCGCATTGGAAGAAATCCGGTTAGCATCAACCGAGGGTGTAAAATAGATTTTTATGGGATTTTT
>DATKLQ010000402.1:0-3534 GCA_035542335.1 Ignavibacteriaceae bacterium
GCTGATGCGCTCTAAGAGCAGCTACTCGGAAATGAGCATGACTATTGTAAAACCCGAATGGTCCCGGACAATGTCCATGAAAATCTGGGCGCTCGAACCGGATTATGCTTTAATATACATTACTTCCCCGGCTCGCGATAAAGGAAGCGTTACATTAAAAAGGAAAAATGAAGTTTGGGACTGGCTTCCTTCCGCTCAAAAAATAATAAAAATTCCTCCCTCCATGATGCTTCAGCCCTGGATGGGTTCCGATTTTACAAATGATGATCTTGTCAGGCAGTCTTCAATCGTGGAAGATTATAATCATAAATTGATTGGGGAGGAAAAAATCAACGGTTATAACTGCTATAAAATTGAAATGATTCCGAAGCCGGAAGCAGGGGTTGTCTGGGGTAAGATAATAACCTGGATATCGAAAGATAAATTCCTTCAGGTAAGAGCTGATTACTATGATGAAGACGGATCCCTTGTAAAAACATTTACAGGCAGCAATGAAAAGAAAATGGATGATAGAAATATCCTCACCTACTGGGAGATGATTCCGAAAGATAAACCCGGGAACAAAACCGTAATGGAATACTCCGAAATCAAGTTCAACTATAATGTTGATGTTTCATACTTCTCTGAACAAAATATGAAACGGGTGAGGTAATGCTGAAAGATGACATCTTTCTAAAAAAAGAGATCCAAAGATGACGAGTTTCTAAGAAAAGAGATCCAAATATGACATCTTTCTAAAAAGATGTCATCTTTAAAGGAATACTATGAGCATATACATTTCTCTGGCATGGCGTAATTTATGGCGGAATAAACGGCGAACACTGCTGGCTGCTTTATCCGTGTTTTTCGCAGTGCTGCTGGCAACTATTTTCCGTTCCACTCAATCCGGTCAGCATAGTTATTTTATACAGATGAGCGCTTCAATGTACACCGGTTATCTTCAGGTTCAAAGGAAAGGATATTGGGATGAGCGTTCATTCGATTACAGTTTTGAAGAACCTGATTCTTTAAAGAATATGCTTCCCAGAAACCCGAATATTACGACAATTAACCCACGTATTGAGTCGGTAGCCCTGGTTTCACATGGTAATGAAACGCGTATAACTCCGGTCACAGGAATTGTACCGAAATCAGAAAATGAAATGTCCGGATTGAAGAAAAGGCTTGTGAAAGGAGCTTACCTGACGGATTCATCAAGGGGGATATTAATTGCGGGGGGACTTGCCGAACGCCTGCAGGTTGGAATAGGAGATTCGGTTGTACTTTTCAGCCAGGGATACCAGGGAGCCACTGCAGCGGAAGAACTGCCTATTGAAGGGATTTTATACTTCCCGATTCCGAAAATAAACAATGCGGCAGTTTTTCTTTCTCTTGCCAAGGCCCAGGAATTCTTTAATGCTTATAATAGAATTACCGGTATCGCATTAATGTTAAGCGATCCGGATAAGATAACTGAAACTCAATCGAGTATTGCTTCTCAGGTCAATTCGAACCTGGTAGTAATGAGCTGGGAAGAGATGTCCCCGGAAATTGTACAGGCAATTGAAGCCGATGTTGCAAGCGAAATAATAATAATGTTCATTTTATATTTGGTTATCGGCTTCGGTGTATTCGGGACTGTAATGATGATGACTATTGAACGGACGAGGGAATTCGGGCTGCTTATATCGCTTGGTATGAAGCGGACTAAGCTGCTTTTAGTTTCAACGATTGAAACTCTGCTGGTTTCAGTAATAGGTGCGGCGGCAGGAACGGCTGCTTCAATCCCGCTTATCTATTATTTTTATTTTCATCCGATCCATCTTTCCGGAGATGCGGCAAAAGCAATGCTGGCCTATGGCTACGAACCGATTATACCTGTCAGTGTTGAGACTTTTGTTTTTACTTCGCAATCCATTGCCGTGTTCGCTATTGCCCTCGCCGCTTCTCTCTATCCCCTATTCTTCATAAGAAAAGTTCAGCCTGTCTCTGCGCTGCAGGGCCGAGGAGGTTTAAAATGATGATGCTGATTCTGGCATGGAAAAATATCTGGCGGAATAAAAAACGGAGTGTAATTATCCTTGCTGCAACAACTATCGGATTAGCGGCCGGGCTTTTTACCGTCGGGATGATTAACGGCATGTATGAATCGATAGTATATACAACGATTAACCGAGAAGTCGGTAATTTGCAAATTCATACTGCAGAATACAAAAAAGATCAGTTGATCGGTCAATATATTCCCGAACCGGATTCGGTTTTTCGAACTGTACGCTTAAACCCAAATGTGCGTTCGGCAGCCGGCCATTCACTTATCGAAGGGATGGCTTCCTCTGCAACTGCTTCATCGGGCATAATGATCTACGGGATAAATCCGGAAGAAGAAAAACAAGTTACTTCAATTTCACAGAGTATAATTGAAGGAAAATATCTTGATTCTTCGGATAAATCAAACTCAATTATTATCGGGAAGAAGCTTTCGGAAAAATTAAAGCTGAAGCTGCGTTCCAGAATTGTCCTGAGCTTTGCAGGAATAGACGGAAATATTATTTATGCTGCGTTCCGTATTTCGGGGATCTTTAGAACCGACGCATCTACTTTTGACGGCGCAAATGTCTTCCTACAACAAAAAGATTTAACCGGATTGATGGAGACTGAAGCGCCAATCCATGAAATAATAATCCGTACTAAAGATTCAAACCTTCTTGAAAAAACCAAACATGATCTGCAGAAGAAGATGAGGAATGGAACAATTGTCGAGACATGGAAAGAGATAGCACCCGAAATTAAATATACTGCCGATTCATCGGATATAGTTAATGCAATTTTTCTGGGGGTTATTTTATTCGCACTTCTATTCGGATTGACAAACACATTGCTGATGTCAGTAATTGACCGTGTTAAAGATTTTGGTGTGCTTCTCGCAGTCGGAATGTACAGAAGGAGATTATTTTTAATGATTGTCCTCGAATCACTGCTTCTTTCTTTTACCGGAGGAATAGTTGGTGCGGCAATCGGATGGATAGTCACCGCTTATTTTAATGTTCACGGTATTGACTTATCAATAATTTCCACAGGATTGTCGGCTTTCGGAATCCCGTCAATGCTGTATCCATTCATCCCGCTGTCGGTCTATTCAACATTAACTATAATGGTAATAATTATGTCGATTATTGCTGCGCTTTACCCGGCAGTTAAGGCAGTGCGTTTAAAACCGGTTCAGGCAATCAGGACAATTGCATAGATGGAAGGCTTGGATCGGCAAACGCCGTCTTCAGTTTATTCAAATAAAATATTCAGGAAAAATTTATGGCAATGATAGAAGTTCAGAAGGTTAACAAAATTTATAACACAACGGCTGTCCCCGTACATGCGCTTAAAGATGTAACATTAAGCATAGATAAAAAAGAATTTGCTGCGGTAGTCGGACCTTCAGGATCAGGAAAAACTACATTGCTGAATACAATAGGGGGATTAGATAAAGTTTCCGACGGGAAAGTATATCTGAACGGAGAAGATATCACTTCAATGAATGAAGGCAAGCTTATTGATTTC
>DATKLQ010000403.1:0-2262 GCA_035542335.1 Ignavibacteriaceae bacterium
TACGAGGCCGGAAGCAATAAAGCTTGCCCCTTTAATTCTTGAATTAAAAAAAGCACCGGAATTTGAGATTAATGTCTGCGTAACTGCGCAGCACCGGCAAATGCTCGATCAGGTGCTGAAAATATTTGGCATTGAACCGGACGTTGATCTTAATATAATGAAGCCGAATCAATCGCTAGCTGAATTGAGCTCCAGGGGAATACTGCTGCTCGATAAATACGTTACAGATAAAAAACCGGATCTGGTGCTTGTTCAGGGCGATACCACAACAACATTCATTGCCTCTCTTGCTGCATTTTATAATAAAATTGCCGTAGGTCATGTTGAAGCAGGACTTAGGACTTACAAAAAATTTGCTCCTTTCCCGGAGGAGATCAACAGAATGATTACTTCCAGGCTCTCCGATCTGCATTTTACTCCTACCGAAGGATCGAAGAACAATCTCCTGAAAGAAGGTGTTGATAATGATAAGATTTTTGTTACGGGTAATACCGTAATAGATGCTTTGTTTTTGATGAAGAAGAAACTCGAGAGCAGGGACTACAGGGAAGCTCCTGTTCCCGGGCTGAAAAAGGAAATTTTAAATTCAAAATATATTTTGATTACGGGTCACAGGAGAGAAAATTTCGGTGAGGGATTCAAAAATATATGCCAAGCCATTTTAGAACTTTCCATGGAATTTCCCGATGTCAATTTTATTTATCCTGTTCATTTAAATCCGAATGTGCAGGAACCGGTGAATGCGATTTTAGGAAATAGAATAAATATTCATCTTATCAAGCCTCTTGATTATCTTCCTTTTGTTAAACTTATGAGCAACTGTTATATGATACTTACAGATTCGGGAGGTATTCAAGAAGAAGCTCCCTCTTTAGGAAGACCTGTTTTGGTTCTAAGGGATGTAACGGAGAGACCAGAAGCAGTGGACGCTAAAACTGTGAAAATAGTCGGGACTAATATAAAGAAAATAGTTTTTGAAACGAGTCATTTGTTAAGAAATAAAACTGATTATAATAAAATGGCTAATGCTATTAATCCATATGGCGATGGGAAAGCAGTTGAGAGAATTATTAAAATCATATCCTCGCAAAATAGAAAACCTTAAATAAAAGGTGCTAAATTATTTTTATTACCCTTCGGCGGGCCATATCAAATTTTTCATAATTTTTGGAAATAAAACTTCTGATCTGGGAATTATGGGGAAAACAAATTTAAAGTAGATACTTAATCAAATATAAAACAAAATATAAAAGAAACGCTACATTACATTTTTAATTTATGAAGTTATTTTTGGTAATCTAAAAATATTATTACGCTTATTATTTAAGAGGAAAAAACCAATTAAATTAATTTTTCAAGGAACTTTCGAGGCTTTCAATAAATTCATGCTAATCTTTCCATAATCGATTACATTTACCACTCCATTCATATCGAGATCTTCCGATCTGTAGCCATTCTGAAACAAGTTATTCCCAACAATCTCATAATCAAGAAAATTAATAGAACCATTAGAATTTCCATCTCCGGCTAACATTCCGAATTTCCCGTTTCCTAAATCTGCAGCACCTTTTCCGAAATACTGGCCCGGAGATGTGGTAAAATCGTAAAGAGGTGAAGACGATGATAAAGCAATTTTATTAGCACTCATAACTGGAAGATGATTCCTATGTTGAATAACAATGTAATAATTTCCGGCATTGACATTCATAGCAACTTTTCTGTTTCCGTCAACATCAACAATTGAACCATCTGCTTTAATAAATGCAGCTCTTCTTGAGACTATACTAGCCGAAGAGGTATCACTTCTAATTTCTATTAATACCCAGTCAACCACTCCTGTAGGAATACTATTAACACTTTCAGTTCCTGAGTAATTCCAAGGGTTATTTTTATAGGGTTGGTAAGTAGGTATTAATCCATTATCCCTTAACACTGTATTCATTCCATTATTCTCAAAAGCTCCCTCCAGGAATATTTTACTATTTAAAAAAATTGGTGTACTACTAATTGCGCCAATACTAGGCGCGTTTCTATTGACAAGGTTTCCATTTCTATCCTTGAATCCGACAGGGACATAACTTGAAATATTGATACCCATATTTGATAAATCTTCTACTACTTCAAAGGTATTTTCTTCTAAGATTGGATTAGTATTTAATGCAACATTGCCCTCGACTAAATTAGCAGCGTCATCTGCATTATTCCATTCAGTGATTGTATAAATATTATTAATATATCTAATTTCCTTAGAACTTTGATTTA
>DATKLQ010000404.1:0-10008 GCA_035542335.1 Ignavibacteriaceae bacterium
AAATAATTAAAATTACCTCCGTATCGCTTGTCCTTCTTGTAATCCTGGCTGCTGCTGTTTTTTACATGATGTCTCGCGGACTATTTAATTGCTTGACTATAGGCGAGTCATACCAATTTGTTGAAACCGGCAGCAATATATACATCAGCAAGGGTACCCCCGAAGGGCTGAAAGACTCTATTCTTTCGGTTCTAAAAGAATCAGAAAAAAGAGTTTGCAGCTTCTGGAATGAAGATAAACTGGAAAAAAAACCTGTTAGAATATTTTGTAATTCTAAATCTCTTTTGTCTGATTATGCCGGGAAGAACTCTATTATGACTTATAAGACGCCGTTAAATTCTTTTACTGTTTTTTCCAAAGACTGCATCAACCTGGATATGCTCAGCCACGAATTATTTCACGCCGAATTTTGTTCCAGGCTGGGATATTTTAAAAATAAAAAAATCCCGGTATGGTTCGACGAAGGCCTGGCAATGCAGGTTGATTACCGGAAAGAATATTCCGAAGATAAATTTAATGAGCTGAAAGATTCTTCCGGAATGAATATTAATTTAAATGATATATCTGCCCCGGAAAAGTTTTATTCAGGCAATTATTATTATCATTTTGTACTTGCAAGACATGCTGTAAGCGCATGGCTGAATAAAGTAAAGAAAGAGGGATTTGAGGAATTCATTAACCGGATTAAGAACGGCGAGGATTTCCATTCAATAGTTAAAATATAAAAAATTAAATTTACACGGCGATTCAAACCGGCTTAATATTTTTTTATCTAATGGATGAACTGGAAGAAATAAATCAAAAGACCATGAACGCCTATAACCTGGCAGCGGAAAAATATCACCGGCTTTTCCACGATGAGCTCGAAAAGAAAGAATTTGACAGGCAAATACTTGATGAGTTTTCGAATTATTTCGGAAAAGACTCAATTCTCTGCGACGCGGGCTGCGGGCCGTCGGCACATATTGCCCGTTATTTATTCGATAAAGGAATTAACATAATAGGAATTGATATATCGGAGAAATGTATTGAAATTGCACAGAGGGTAAATCCGCTTATTAAATTTGAAAGAGGAGATTTTTCCAAACTGAATTTTAAAGATAATTTTTTTGACGGGTTGATTTCTTACTATTCAATTATAGATACACCGAAAAAATATATTCCCAAAATAATAAATGAATTTAACCGGGTATTAAAACCGGGGGGATATCTTCTGCTTGCCGTTAAAGCCGGCTCCGGTGAAGGATTTGTAAACGGTCTTTTGGAAATAGAAACTGAAATTTATTGTACGTTTTTCAACGAATATGAAATTCTGCAGTATGCGCTCAGGAATGAATTAGAGATAATAAAATTAGAAGTTCGAAAGCCGCTGGAGTTCGAAATTCAAAATGACAGAATTTATCTCATTTGCAAAAAGCCTTTAAGTTAAAGGAAGGAATTATGGATGCCTTAGGAAAAAGCCCTGTACCTGTGCCTCTGCTGATAACAGGCGAACTATGTATGCTCTGCTGCTGGCTCTTTTTCATCGTGAAAAATCAAGGAGTGGAAAGAAAATGAAATTGATTTGTATGATGCTTATATCTCCACCCTTTTGCAGACCGACAGTCTCCAAGAGGCAATAACATTTTTAGATACAACCGGCACTAAAGTAATCCATATAAATGGTTTATCGCTTCATGATTTTTTTGCAGATAAATACAAAAGAGCATATGTACTTGAAGTCGGAGCAGATAAGAATTTGATTACTCAAATAGAGAGTGATTTTATGGTTATGACAAATTTTCCTATTAATCAATTTGCCGGAAAACCGTTGGATCAAATTAATGGAGTCGGAGCCGATAGATATAAAGCAGCTTACCAGTATATTCAGGCAAATAAAGAACACTTTGCTTTTGATAACGGAATAGAGACTTTAAAGCGGACTATACAGTCAGCCGGTGATTTTAAAACGCAGGTTTCCTTATTGTTCAATCCTATAAATAATGAGATTTACGTTATTCTTAAAAGAAATTTTAACAAAGTCTGGAAAGTCTCATTAAATGAAGAAACGATTGAAACCTATTCGGGATTTGATCAATTTAAAAAAATAGCATTAAACTCAGAAGGCATATCGGGGACTGAACTTCAAAATAGAACCTCTGCAATTAACGGTGAAAATTTAAAACCATCTATATTTAAACTTGAGCAGAACTACCCCAATCCATTTAATCCTATAACTAATTTCGAATTCCGGACTTTGGGTTTCGGATTTGTATCTCTAAAAGTTTTTAATATTCTTGGGAATGAAGTTGCTGTTTTGGTGAATGAAAAAAAGCCTGCCGGTGAATACAGAATTTCTTTTGATGCAACTAAGTATAACTTAACGAGCGGAGTATATCTTTACCGCCTTGAGGCCGGGAAATTTACAGATACAAAAAAATTTGTTTTGCTCAAATAGGATTAAATGAATTTAAAAGATTAAACTCTCAAAAACACTGAAACACTAAGGAGAATAGAATGATAAAAAAAATATTCCATTTACTAATTTTCTGCATACCCATTCTTGCCCAATCTAAGGCTGACAAAATTGATCAGCTTTTAAAAATTTATGTTGAAAACCGGCAGTTTAGCGGAGCGGCATTGGTGGCTGAGAACGGGAAAGTTATTTACAGCAAGGCTTTCGGCTATGCCAACATGGAGTGGGATATCCCCAATACCCCGGATACAAAGTTCCGCCTGGGATCGGTTACCAAGCAGTTCACGTCCGCAATTATTATGCAGCTTGTTGAGCAGGGTAAGCTTAAATTGGATAATAAAATTTCAGATATTTTGCCGGATTATCCCAGGAAGACCGGTGATAAAATTACTATCCACCAACTGTTAACACATTCATCCGGACTGTTGAGCTATACGGATATTCCGGAATATTTCAAGGATAATTATGTCCGGAAGAATATGAAGCCTCAGGAAATTATAGATCTGTTCAAGGATAAAGAATTAAAATTTGAGCCCGGTACCCAATTTGAATACAGCAATTCCGGTTATATTGTGCTGGGAGTGATCATAGAAAAGATAACCGGGAAGCCTTATGAGCAGGTATTGAAAGAAAATATTCTTGATCCTGCCGGGATGACTAACACCGGTTACGATCATATGGAAAAAATTATTAAGAAGCGTGCAGCGGGATATGACAGGCTGCCCGACGGATATAAGAATTGCGATTTCGTCGATATGTCTTCACCTTACTCTGCCGGGGCATTGTATTCAACGTCAGAAGATTTATTTAAATGGGATCAGGCCTTATATACAGATAAATTAATTTCCGAAGAAAGCAAAAAGAAAATTTTCACAGGGTACTTTGATGTATTCGAGGGCATGAAGTATTGTTACGGCTGGATGACCAAATACGTCCCTACAGGAAAGAATGACAGCACACGCATTGTTGTTCACGGCGGGGGAATATTCGGCTTCAATGCCGTAATTGTGCGCCAGATAGAAAAGAACAACTGTATTATACTCCTGAATAATACTCCTGCCGCACAGCTTGGCCGGGTGACCGACCAGATTTCAAACATCCTCTATGATCTTCCTTATGATATGCCGAAAAAATCTGCAGCGGATAAGCTTTATACCGATTATGCCAAAGAAGGTATTGAAAAAGCTGCAGAGAATTATGAAGAGTTAATGAAAAGCGGCAGCAAGGAATATGATTTCAGCGAAAGTGAATTAAACCGGCTAGGTTATAATTTTATGTTAAATAAAAAGCTTAAGGAATCACTCATAATTTTAAAACTAAATGCCGACTTAAATCCAAACTCAGCAAACGTTTATGACTCTTACGGAGAAGCTCTTCTCGCAAACGGCGATACAACTGCGGCCATTGGCAATTATAAAAAATCGCTTGAGCTTAATAAGAATAATCTTAATGCAGTAACTGTATTAAAGAGTTTAAATGTTGATGTATCGGCATATGAGAGCATCAGTCCGGAATTGCTTGAATCATATTGCGGGAGGTACCAGGTAACACCGCAGCTTATAGTTGAAATTACTACTGAGAACGGTAAAATATATGCTCAGCCCACCGGAGCCGATCGTTTTGAAATATATCCTGAAACACCGACAAGATTTTACCTTAAGGTTGGAGATGCTAAAGCGGATTTTGTTAAAGAAGGCAATAAGGTTACCCATTTCATCCTGCACCGGAACGGGCAGGATTTGAAATGCATGCGGATTGAGTAACCAATTGTAGTTTAAAGGGAATTAAGCAGCACAGATATTATTAATTTAATTGAATAATCTTATGGAATTTTCAAATCTTATTCTCTCGCGCGAAAGCATCCGTAATTACGATCCGGCAAGGCAGGTACCGAAAGAAACTCTTTTAAAGATAGTCGATGCCGCGCATCTTGCACCTTCGGCCGTTAATTATCAGCCATGGAGATTCCTGATCATTTCGTCAAAAGAGATCCTCCAAAAGCTGCATAAATGCTATGGACGGGAATGGTTTCAGGATGCTCCTCATGTGCTGATAATAGTCGGGGACAAAAGTAAGTCCTGGATCCGCAGCAGCGACGGCTATTGCTCAATTGAAACCGATCTTGCAATTGCAATGACTCATATTCTTCTCGCAGCAGAAAATGAAGGGGTCGCTTCATGCTGGATTTCCAATTTCAATTTAAAGCTGCTTAGAGAAATTCTTGATCTCGGCAAAGATGAAAGAGTCTATTCGATGACTCCTCTTGGATATCCAAAACCGGGTTTTCATAAAAAAGGAATTAAGGAGAGAAAAGAATTGAAGGATATAATTGAATGGCTCTAATAATAAATGTAAAAAGCTCATTGACTATCCAACGGAATTATATAATTTTGGTTCAAAATGAAATCTGATATGAATAATGATAACTATGTTCACGGCTATTCGCTAAAAGAAAGTACCCGCCTCTCTGACCAGGCTAATACCCTATCCGAACTACTGCATAAGAATATTGCTTACCTTCCCAACAGTAAAGTTCTGGAAGCCGGCTGCGGGGTAGGCGCCCAAACAATTATTTTAGCGAGAAACAGCCCCAACGCTCACTTTACTTCTATTGATATCTCTTCGGAATCATTAGCAGAGGCAAAAGCCCGCGTGAATAGATTAGGGATATTAAATGTAGAATTTCAGGCAGCAAGCATTTTCGATTTGCCCTTTGATGAAAATAGTTTTGATCATCTATTTGTCTGCTTTATTCTCGAACATCTGCAGGAACCTGTTAAAGCACTTAATTGCTTAAAAAAGGTTTTAAAACCGGGCGGTACTATCACTGTAATCGAAGGAGATCATGGTTCGGCTTTCTATTACCCGGAAAACAATCTGGCCCAAAAAGCAATTAATTGTTTAGTTGAAATTCAATCAAGAAAGGGTGGGAATGCACTAATAGGCAGACAGCTTTATCCAATATTAAAACAAGCTGACTTTAAAAATATTAATGTTCTTCCATGCCAGGTTTATTGTGATTCGAGCAGGCCCGAATGGGTTGATGGATTTACTATAAAAACATTCATAGCAATGGTTGAAGGAATAAAAGAAGAAGCATTAAAGCTAAATTTAACCGGGCCGGAAGAATGGAATAAAGGCATGACTGCCTTGTACGACACTTCCGGCGAAGAGGGCACATTCAGCTATACTTTCTTTAAAGGAATCGGAGTGAAATAATGTTTGATTCCACAACGCTGATTGCATACATAACAGCTTGTACGGCAATTATTATTTCGCCTGGGCCGGCCCAGGCATTAGTATTATCTATAACAATAGCCGATGGAAAGAAGGCAGCTATTATAACGGTACTGGGGCTCAACTCAAGCGTAATCATTCATACTCTTGCCGCGGCAATCGGTGTTTCTGCAATTCTTGCTGCTTCAGCTGAAGCTTTTACAATAGTAAAATTTTTCGGGGCAGGATACCTGGTTTACTTAGGTATTCAATCTTTGCTTTCAAAATCATATTCACATAACGGTGACTGTTCAAAAGAAAATTCAAATCCGCTTAAGCAGACGTCAAAATTTTTTTCCAAGGCTTTCTTAACCGGTTCATTAAATCCGAAGGTTGCTTTATTCTTCCTTGCATTTGTTCCTCAATTTGTGAATACGGCAAAAGGGTTCGTCGTTTTACAGTTTTTAATTTTAGGAATAGTACTAGCCGGTATTGATGTCATTTATGAATCTATACTAGTTGTCCTGATTGAGAAATTAAGAAATAAATTTACAGAGAATATTTTATTTATAAGGATACGCGAAAAACTATCAGGTTTAGTTATGATTGGCTTGGGAATAAGAATGGCCTTTCTTAAACAGAACTAAATAAAATTAAACTTAAGATGAAATTATTCTACAAAAAATTTTGAATATAATTAATAAAATATGATCAAATCGTAAAACAAAAATCTCAGGGAGCAAAAATGAAAAAATCGATAAAACTGAATTCGATATTCTTAATCGGAATCTTTCTCTTAATATCAGATCTTGTATCTGCGCAGGAAAATAAACCGGAAGTTAACCGTGATTCGGTAATTGCTGCGGCACACGAGATAATCGGGATGCAGAACTATTGTGCACTTATTACAATTGATTCTGCAGGTCTCCCGAATGTCCGGACAATGAATCCGTATCCCGTTGAAGATAATATGATTGTTTGGATGGCAACGAACAGAGTAAGCCGCAAGGCAAATGAAATTCGGAACAACCCGAATGTATGCGTCTACTTTGCCGATCATAAAGCCGGAACAGGTTATGTTGCAATAAATGGCAAAGCTGAAGTAATAGACGATAAAGATCTGCTTGTAAAGAAAAAGAGAGAGTATTGGGAACAAGCGGTCCCTGATTGGAAAAATGTTCTTGTTCTGATCAAAGTTGTTCCGGTAAAGTTGGAGATAGTCAATTATAAATATAGATTATACGGCGATCCGGTTACCTGGAAATCACCTTTTATTAAATTTGAAGAGACAAAAGCTGAATAGTCGATCATTTCTTGTATGAAAAGCTCAGCTATTAGAAATAAGATCCTGCTCGGTGCAATGGCAGCGGCTTTTATTGCCGTTATGAATTCCTGCGGCACATTTGTACCTCAGCCTCCGGATCATATTTCAGATATTTCGGCACTTGAAGCTTATATAAATGAATTAGTGGAGATCGGGATTCCTCCGGGTTTATCACTAGCAGTGGTAAAAGACGGTAGAATAGTTTATTGCAAGGGCTTCGGGTGGGCTGATCGTCCCCGGAAAATTCCTGCTTCCTGCGAATCGGTTTATCATTGGTGGTCAATAACAAAAATCGCCACTGCTATAGCCGTGTTCCAGCTCCAGGAAAAAGGAAAGCTTCACCTGGACGATCAGGTAATTCAATATCTTCCTTTTTTTAAAGTTCAATATCCTTCGCGAAACAGCAAGACTATAACTATCCGTAACCTGCTTAATCATAGTTCGGGTCTGCCTGATCCGGGTTTAGATATTATGACCTGGATTCATCATGATTGGGAACCTCCTTTTAATCAAACTGAATTGGTCAAATATGTGCTGCCGAAATATTCCGATCTCTTATTTGAGCCAGGTACTCAAACTAGTTATACAAATATCGGTTATATGCTGCTGGGAGCAGTCATTGAGAAAATTACGGGCGGAAGTTATGAAGATTATATCAGACAAAATATCTTACAACCGCTAGGAATGAATCAAACAGATTTTCTTTACACTGAAGCAATGAAAAATGAAGCAGCAGGTTCTCACCCCGTAAATAATCCATTAACTCCCTTGATGCCTCTAATCCTGGATATGAGTTATGTCCGCGGAATTGATGATGATCATATTTGGTTAAAACGCGTATATACACATCAAACTCCGTCCACCGGATTGATTGGTTCAGTTTCAGACGCAGCACTCCTGGCTGCTGCATATTTGAACGGCGGAGAGCTTAACGGGAAAAGAATTCTTTCCGGGGAGTCAGTTTATTCAATGACTCATGACAGCCAGATTAAAGTAAATAACGGGGATTCTCTAAATTATCCACGTCAAGGTTTGGGCTGGCGAATTTACGCGGGAAATAAACGATGGGTAATAACCCATGACGGAGGCGGCATCGGCTTCGCTACAAAAATTCAATTATATCCTGATGAAAACCTCGGGTTTGTGCTTTTCGCTAACGATGTTACCTGCGAAACCTGGAAAATAATTAATTTAGCAGCCACACTTCAGTGGTAAGCATTTAATGATGAAAAAAGAGCCACGAATTTACACTAATTCGTGAAACCTGCCCTGCCTTCTTTGAGAGCTGTGGACCGGCAGGCAGGTTAGCGGCTGATTAAATAACTGAATTCAAGGTTAATTCAAATGAATAATGCAAATTCAATTACTCCTGAGTATTCTTTAAAAGAAAAGCTTCTTTCAACTACTGCTGTTCTTATTTATTTATCTTTTTTCAAACTGATACTGTTGATAATTTTCTCCGGTAATTACGGATTATTCAGGGATGAATATTATTATATAGAAGTATCCAAACATCTTGACTGGGGTTATGTGGACATGCAGCCGCTCTCGGCTTTATTCCTGGCGCTCTCAAGAGTAATCTTCGGAGACTCAATTTTCGGAATAAAAATTTTCTCATATCTATCAGGTTCGGCTATAGTATTTGTTTCCGGTTTAATTGCCCGCGAAATGAAAGCCGGCAGGTTTGCCCAAATTTTTACTGCTGTTGTAGTAATTTTTTCCGGGGTTATTCTTGGTGCAAGCAGCTATTTCTCAATGAATTCATTTGATATCCTTCTATCGGCATTAATGTTCTATTATCTTATTCGCCTCCTGAACTCGGGTAATGCAAAACTTTGGCTAGTTATAGGACTGCTGTTCGGGCTGGGGCTTCAAAATAAATTGACCTTTGTATTCTTAGGCTTCGGACTAGTCGTAGGTTTAATCTTAACCAAAAACAGAAAATATTTAAAATCCAAGGAAATTTGGATTGGCGCCGCAATCGCATTTCTAATCTTCCTCCCGAATATTATTTGGCAGATTGCAAATAATTATCCCACTCTCGAGTTCATGCATAATGCTTCTGCTTATAAAAACAGACCGATGGGATTGACTGAATTTTTTATAAAATCCTTGTTTGAGCTGAACCCGGGATATACATTATTTCTTTTTACCGGTCTTTATTTTTTGTTTTTTAATAGAGATGGGAAAACTTACAGCATTATCGGGTGGATTTATATTTCCGTATTTCTTGTTTTCGTCTTCAATAACGGTAAGCCTTATTATATGGGAGTGCTTTTCCCTGTAATACTCGCCGCGGGAGTCATCGGGGCCGATTATTTAATTCAAAGGTATCTGCGTCCTTTTGTACGTATAATCCTGGTAATCCTGGTCATTCCTTTCTTTTTTATAGTAACTCCTTTCGCTATCCCTGTTTTACCTGTTGAATCTTTTATTTCATTGGAGAAAGCGATGGGAATGAAGCCGGTAAATGAAGAAAGATCCGAATTAGGCTGGCTGCCGCAGTTCTATGCGGATAGATTCGGCTGGGAAGAAATGGTGCAGCAAGTTGCGGAAGTTTACAATAAACTCCCTGCAAAGGAAAAGAAGGAAGCACTAATATTCGGACAGAATTACGGTGAGGCAGGTGCAGTAAATTTTTACAGAAAAAAATATAATCTTCCGCAGGCAATTTCCGCTCACAATGATTATTGGATCTGGGGCTATCCGCAGGATTTTAAAGGAGATGTTTTAATCGTAATCGGATCGAATTATAAAGACAACAGCGAATACTTTGAAGATGTAAAACTTGCGGCAAGCCATTCAAGCAAATACGGAATGCCCTTTGAAAATGTAGACATCTTCGTATGTAAAAAGTCCAAGATGCCTATGAAAGGAATATGGCAAAGAATAAAATTCTTTATATAACGTGCAGGTTCAGGATGCTCGATACTGGATACTGGATACTTGATTCTGGATACTTGATTCTGGATGCTGGATACTGGATACAGGATGCCAGATACCGGATGCGGAT
>DATKLQ010000405.1:0-4347 GCA_035542335.1 Ignavibacteriaceae bacterium
ACATTCACCCTGAGAATTTCAGACGGCATAGTAAAAGGATTTCCATATAACGGAACCGTTGCTCCCCCTATTGTAACATTTTACGGGCTTTACGACAGATATTATTCATTCAGCGAGGAATCTCCGTGGGATCTGCCCAAGAGGTGGCAGAATCCTCCTGCAAATTTGAATCTTGAGATTCCTTTTAATTTTGTTTCAACAAATGATATTATCGGAGGGAATTCCGGAAGCCCGGTAATTAATGAAAAAGCGGAAATTGTCGGACTCGCCTTTGACGGAAATATTCAAAGCCTGCCCGGCAGCTTTATTTTCAGGGAGGAAGAGAACCGGATGGTTGCAGTTCATTCTCTCGGAATGACCGAGGCTCTTAAAAATGTTTATAATGCCGGAAGACTGACCGATGAGCTTTTAAATGGAAAGGCAGACAAGGATTCATCTTTGGTGAGCTCGAAGACAAAATAAACTGAGATAGTCTTTCTGCATAAATCTTATGATTAAAGATGCACTTAGAGAGCGTTTCCCCGTATTATTTAAATGGATCAAACATCTCTATTATTTTTTCTATGAAAGAGTTCTCGGGAAATCTAGAAACGAATTAATTTTTACCAAGATTTACCGCCGGAATCTCTGGGGAAATCAGGACACCCGTTCGGGCGACGGCTCGACTCTGGAAAATACTCAATCGCTCAAAGAAGAACTGCCCCTGTTGCTTCAAAGTTTAAGCTCGGAATCCCTCCTTGATATACCCTGCGGCGATTTTTATTGGATGAGGAATCTGGATTTGCCGGTTAAAAAATATTTCGGGGCAGATATTGTAAAGGAACTTATTGCGGATAATAATAGAAGGTATGCATCAGCTAAAATTGTATTCCTTACTTTGGATATTACAGCAGATGATCTACCTCTGGTCGATTTAATATTTTGCAGGGATTGTTTGCCCCATCTGCCGAATGAATCAGTAATTGCTGCCCTGAAACAGATAAAAAAAAGCAAATCAAAATATCTTCTAACCTCGACATATATTAATAGATTAAGAAATGAAAATATCTTAATAGGTCTGTTTCATCCGATTAACCTCGAACTGGCTCCTTTCAATCTCCCTAAACCATTAAAAATAATTAATGATGCATGCTTTTCCGAAAGAGTGAACCTTCCCGATAAATCATTAGGTCTCTGGCTGGCAGAGGATATCCCGGAATAGATTTAAAAGAAATACTGGCTCTGCAGGTGCAATGAAAAATATTTAGCGAATGTATTGCCGAAGGTAATTGCATATTCCAAACCGGCACATAGTTTAAATCCTTTTAGTTCGGGAGTCCTTAGATCAAATCCGGTCCCTAAGGAAAATACTGTTCCATAATTCCATTCGTTTACACCGGCAAAGGTTCTGTCATCTATCGTTATAAACCCGATAGTTTCTTCCACGAAATAATTTTTACTGTAAATTTGAGATGAAACTCCCCTGATTGAAAATGCTTTTATAAAGGGATAGTAATTACTCCTGCTGTCGGGAAGAAGAATATTAAAATCTCCTGAGTAGGTAAAGCTGAGCCTGATATTTACAGGAGGATAAATGAAGCTGTTGGTTTCAAGGAATATTGAAGAGGCAAAGCTTGCCTGCGGAAGTGAAGTGCCGCTGATGCTTCCGCCTCCCAAGGAAGCTCCAATGCTGAAATTACCCTGAGCTTTTCCAGCAATTGTGCAGATGGCCAGTACTATTAAAGTAAGATATAATTTTCCCACAGTAATTCTAAGTTTGTAAGTTGATAGTTACTAAGTTAATGAGTTACTAAGTTATTAGGTTATTCAGTCATTAGTTTATAAGTGGCAACTTAATAACTTAATAACTTAATATTCACAAAGATCATCTTGAAATCGGAATAAGAATAAGAATGATTTACGACATAAACAATGAAAGTTGGCAATTTAATTTTAATATTTTCAGAAACTTTAAAAAGTTTTTGCATTAGAAAGGAATTTATAACTTATTTGAATTATTAATTTTATAAATTTTTATTCTGGTGTGATCAAAAAACGGAGTTCGCAATGGATACTGAGATATTAGCCAGAATTCAATTCGCATTTACAATCTGTTTTCATTATCTCTACCCTCCTTTAAGCATCGGTCTTGGTGTTATTCTTGTCCTTATGGAAGGGGCATATATAAAAACAAAAAATCCATTGTATGAAAGAATGACCAAATTCTGGGTTAAAGTTTTTGCTTTAACCTTTGCATTAGGAGTAGCCACCGGGATTGTAATGGAATTTGAATTCGGGACGAACTGGGCTACATATTCCAGGTTTGTCGGGGATGTATTTGGAAGCGCCCTCGCCGCCGAGGGCATTTTTGCCTTTTTCCTAGAATCCGGCTTCCTTGCCCTCCTGGTTTTCGGATGGGAAAAGGTTAAGCCGAGGACACATTTTATAGCTACAATAATGGTTTCTCTGGGTTCCATGTTCAGCGCGGTTTGGATTGTAGTTGCAAATTCCTGGCAGCAGACACCTTCAGGTTATCATCTCGTTGGAAACGGAACCTATGTAAGAGCGGAAATCACCGATTTCTGGAAGCTGGTTTTTAATCCTTCATCGATGGAAAGGCTTACGCATGTTTTGTCCGGAGCATGGCTTGCAGGATCTTTCTTTGTGATAAGCGTAAGTGCATTTTATATTTTGAGAAAGAGACACCTCGATTTTGCCCGCGCCTCTTTTAAAATTGCATTGATTCTTGCGTTGCTTGCTTCCTACTTCCAGCTTTTTACGGGGCACCGGAGCGCAATGGTAGTAAGCAGGTTTCAGCCTGAAAAGCTTGCTGCCATGGAAGCTCATTTCGATTCACTTGCACCTGCTCCTCTTCATTTATTCGGATGGGTGAACCAAGAAAAGCAGGAAGTCAAATTCGGAGTTGCGGTGCCCGGGCTTCTAAGCTACTTAATTTCCGGCGATAGGCAATTTAAAGTAAAAGGAATTAATTATTTCCCGAAAGATGAGATCCCGCCTGTAAACATTGTTTTCCAATCTTATCATTTGATGATTGCAATCGGAATGTTTTTAATATTTATTTCTACTCTCGGCGCATTTTTATGGTGGCGGAAAAAACTTTTTGATCATAGATGGCTTTTATGGATTTTTGTTTTTTCGGTGCTTGCACCGCAGATTGCGAATCAAGTTGGCTGGATTACCGCGGAAGTTGGAAGGCAGCCCTGGATTGTTTACGGGTTGCTGAAAACCTCGGAAGCTTTATCAAAGGCAGTGCAGGCTCATCAGATTGTTTTTTCTTTAATCTTATTTACAATTATCTATTTATTTCTCTTTATTCTTTTTATTTATCTTTTAAATGAAAAGATTCAGCTCGGGCCGGATGAACCTGAAACCATTCCGTCCGAATATGAAACCCACAAGCTCCTTTTTGAAGAGAAGAAAAAAAGTTAAAAAATATGAAAGATTTTAATTAAATATTTAATCCCGAAGGGATGAAATAATTGTAGAAAGAAAATAAAGGGGTGAATAAACCCCGAAGGGGTGAAATAAAAATGCCATGAACTGAGTTTGGAGGGAATATGGATTTAAATACTATCTGGTTCATACTTATAGGCGTGCTGCTGACAGGATATGCAATCTTAGACGGGTTCGATTTAGGTGTCGGTTCACTCCATCTCCTGGTAAAAAAGGACAGCGAACGCAGAACCTTAATAAATTCAATCGGCCCGGTGTGGGACGGAAATGAAGTCTGGCTCGTAACCGGCGGCGGTGCTCTTTTCGCGGCTTTCCCGGAAGTGTATGCAACTGTTTTCTCCGGCTTCTATACTGCATTTATTATATTAATCTTCGTCCTGATCTTCAGGGCTGTGGCAATTGAGTTCCGCAGTAAGCAGGAAGCTAAATGGTGGAGACAGATGTGGGATATTCTCTTCAGCGTATCCAGTATATTTATAGCTTTCCTGGCAGGAGTTGCGCTGGGTAATATTGTAACCGGTGTTCCGGTCGGATCGGATAAAGAATTTGCCGGGAATTTTTTCGGATTAATTAAACCGTATACTGTCCTCGTGGGCATAACTACTGTGGCTCTTTTTATGATGCACGGGGCAATTTATCTTGTAATGAAAACCGAAGGTGAAATCCAGGCAGAAGTTAAAAGATGGGTGAACAATACAATTATTTTCTTTGTAATCTGCTACGTATCGACGACTATGGCAACATTGATTTATTATCCTCACATGACCCGGCATTTCAAATCGGAACCTTTCTTGTTTATCCTTGCCTTGCTCAATATGCTGGCGATTGCAAACATTCCGAGGGAAATTTATCATGGAAGGGAATTCAGGGCTTTTCTTTCGTCTTCAGCCTCAA
>DATKLQ010000406.1:0-15343 GCA_035542335.1 Ignavibacteriaceae bacterium
TAGAACATCCCAGACATAAATTTTACCGTTCGGAGACTCGTTTACATAAAGCCTGCTTTCGTTCGGCGAAAAGCAAATGCCGTTGGGTTTGTCAAAAGTGCTGTCTAGTAATTTAACCGTGCCGGAAGTATCAAGCCTATATATACCTTTAAAGCTGAGTTCTACCTTCTGACCAAGAGGTACATTAAAATCAGGATCCGTAAAAAATATAGATCCGTCGGATTTTACGGCAATATCGTTGGGGGAATTAAATTTTTTTCCCTTATATGTAGAAACCAACGGCGTAATCCTGCCGTCAAATTCCCGTCGTGCAAGCCGCCGGAGTTCCATTTGTGTTAGGATTAATCTTCCTGACTTATCATAAGCCAACCCATTTGAGCTGTCCGAAGGATGTAAATAGGGTTTTGTGGAACTATCAACCGGTGACCATTGATAAATAGTATTCCCTTTAATATCGCTAAATAACAACCCGAGAGAATCATTCCAGACAGGACCTTCAGGCTGAGAATTTAAAACCGTTGTAATTTTTTCAAGCACCGCATTGCCGGGTACAGGCGATTGAGCAAAGGATCCAAAATTAATTAAAATGACGGCTGCCCATAAAGTAATTTGTATTTTCAATTGATTTTTCCTCCCGTATTTTTCTTAATATTAATATGAAATTAAAAAATATTAACTACAATATCTTTTTCGGCACTTTCGTAAGCCCCGTAAATAATCTTTAAAGTATTTTCCGCATCATTTAAATCCGAAAGAGGCTCTTTATCATATAGAATATAATCTGAAAAAGCTTTTGCCTGATTGACAAATGAATTTGCAAAATCAACATCGGCATCTACTTTTTTACCATTGAAATAGAGAGCGTCCGTAATAGCAATTTCCCCTTTACTGCCGAAAATTCTAATTCCGTTTATAGTTGATCCGAAATTAGATCCCCACGACTGCAAGATTACACCCATCGAGCTATCCGGATAAAGAAGATTTATCTGAGCAGTATCTTCCCCGTCCATATTTTTTAAGATCATTTTGGATTTGAATGCCTGCAGCTTCACAGGTTTTCCTAGAAGAAAAAGGGATTGATAAACGACATGATGCCCGCTGTCCATCAATGCTCCGCCGGACGAAAGCTCTTTTTTTGCGCGCCAGCCTTTGGAATGGGCCTCGCTGATTGTGTGAGCCGCTGTTATTGAACCTTGAATAATTTGGCCTAGTTCTCCCTTTTCAATCAGGTCCTTAGCTTTAATTACAGAATTTCTATAAACAAAATTATGTCCCGGGAAAATTTTCATTTTGCTGCCGGAATAAATTTCTTTAATTATTTTCAAATGATTGAGATCGGTTACAACAGGTTTTTCAACAAGCAGGTGTTTGCCGGATGCAAAACCTTTTTTAATCTGTTCGAAATGATAAGGATTTATGCTTCCGATAATGATCGCATCGATCTCAGGATCTTCGGCCATTTCGTCAAAATTATTGTAAGCTTTAATATTCCATTCCGAACATTTTCTATTAAGCTCTTTTTTCATCTGATCAATTTTATTTTTATCGCCGTAGAAGTCCTGGGACATGCCGGTGATTTCAGCATCAGGATTCTGGTTAAATCCTTTAAAATGAAAATCGGCAATGAAACCCATGCCGACAATTCCTATTTTTAATTTTTTTGGCATATATAAATCTTATATTAAAAAAATAGAGCCCGGTTGCCGGCTCTAGTGATATATTTTTCAACTTCCCTGCTTTATAAAAATCTAAATATCCTCAGAGCAACTAGTAAAAAGAATTACTGAGTTCCTCTTTCTTCTATGATGGCTGATGATAGGCTCTTTCAATTAATAGATAGCCTCAATCCCCTTCTTCCAAGGCGGTATTTTTTTCAACTCCGGAGAAGCAGAAATAATTTCAGATTGTTCTCGTGGCGGATATTCTTAAAATTTTTCTTCTTTCTTATCATCAATCAAAAGATTATCAAGGAATTCTTTGAATTTAACAGTTTTCAATTCTTACAAAATAAACTATATATTAATTTAAATAAAAGCGTAATAAATTTTATTCTTAATTTATTTTTTTAACTCATTATAAGCAGTTTCCATTAAAATAAAGAAAGCCTGCCCTTCTGCCGCAGTACCCGGATGATCAAATTCCGGAGAACCGCAGACGCCCTGAACCAATCCAAGGTCATCAACTTTTGTATGCGCAGCTTCTCTCATCTTATCTGCCTTAATTTTATAGCTTCTATCGAGCCAACCCCCATTAATTCCTTTATATATAGAATATGCAAGCATTTGAGATAAATTAGTTTCAATAAAAGAATTCGGATTATCTATAATATTATAAAAAAGTCCATCCTCCCGCATATAAACTAAGCAGCCATCGATAATATCTTTAACATAACCTTCAAGCTTTTTTTTCTGCACCTCAAAAGAATCCGGCAAAGCCATTATAACTCTGGTAACACCTGCAGCAGACCATCCGTTTCCGACCCCCCAAAAATCTTTACTTACAAAAGCTCCTTTTTCACAATCCCATATATGCGATAAAAGCTTTTTATCAGGATTCCATAAATATCCCCGTGCACCTTCAATTTGTTTTACAGCCTCTTCATATTTCCCGGCTGCCGCTAAAAAGGGCGGAAGCATATAAATTATATCGCTCCAGATTTGAGGAACATTGGTGAAATGATAGATTATTCCGTTCTTATCTCTCGGAGCTTTATTTAAAATATAATCCAGCATTTTATTAAATCCATTCATCAGCAGAGGATCACCGGTTTTTTTTGCAGCCCACAAAACAGCTTCGCCGGGCGCTGCCGCATCACTCAGTGCAAATTCTTCTCCAAGCATTGCAAGCCTGCCGTCGGGTGCTTGGCGCAGCACGGCATCCTTGGCCATTAAAATTACAAGCTCCTCTTCACCCAGCTCGAGCATAGCCTGCATAGCAACGCCCTGCTCCCAGGCAGCACGCTGCATGCTCAGCATTGCTCTTTCCACCCTGCTGATCTTACTTTCTTTGATCATCGGCTCATTTCTCCGGATACAGCTTGAAACAGCTGCAGCAGTAATAAAAAAGAAAGAAATAGTTAAAAAATATTTTATTAAATGGATCTTGCCGCTCATAGGTCCCCTCCTTTATAAAGATAACAGATTGTATTTAAATTTTATTTGAACGATAATCCTTATTAAAAAGTGAATCTGCAGCCATTATAAGAAGCCTGAAATCGCTTCACCAAGATAGCCCAGTTTTTGCTTGTTGCATCTGAATTTTCCAAGACTATCAAATTCGAAATAATTTTCTTTCCGCTATTCATTAATCGTATCTCAACAGAACATCTCCTCCGCCCCGAAGCACGGATTCTTCGATAATATAATAACATCAAGTGAGACTCACCTTTAAGGTAAGTCTCACTTTAAAAAAGTATCATTGAATACTTTCCGGGGAATATTTTTGCGGCAATCCGGATGAAAGTCAGGCTAATAGTTACAAATTTTTTCTTTTAATCTCAATAAATTGATTTCGGATTTACGCAGTTAGTTTTAAGATTCTGCGTAAAATGGCCACAAAATTTTTAAGTGCACCTGTAAGTTTATATTTAACTAAGGATTACATGTACAAAATACTATTCAACTTTTAATTTTCCGTTCTTTTATTGACGCAAGAAAAGAACCGACCTGCCTGCCGGCAAGGCAGGAAGAACAGGCACTTTATCCGAAGGATCCTTTGGAAAAGAATTCAGATTTAGGATTTTGATTTATGATGGCCTGGTAGAAAAAATTCAATAAATGATAGCTTGCACTCCGGTTCGTTGATTTTCCGGTTGCAAATCTTATTTAAGCCGCGAAGTCTATTCATCGAATAATATTAATTTTTACTTCGTTTTTTTGGCAAGAATGACAAGATCTCTATCCATATCCCCCTCTTTATAACCTTCAATGGACACTGCTATTTCAAACCGGGTTCTTAACAGAAGCTCATGTACTTCTTTGGTATCCAGGCAGCTGTAATAAAACTTCTCTCCGAAGATTTCCCCCATTTTTTCACCTTCTTCTCCTCCGTGGGTAAATAACAGATATGCTCCCTCATTCATCCAATTAGATACTATTTGATATATCTCCGGCTGTCTTTCTTTGGGAAAATGAAAAAAGGAATCGAAGGCAATCACCCCGTCATATTTTTCTTTCGGATCAAATTCAAAAAAATCGCACAAGTAAAAAGTTGCATTCGGAATTTTTTGATCTATTGCTTTCTTAAGCAGATTTTCAGATATATCAATTCCCGTAACTCTAAATCCTTGATCTGAGAGATATTTTGAAATGTAGCCGAAGCCGCATCCGATATCCAATATCTTTCCTCCGGGATTTATTTTAGAAGCAAAATCTAATACAAGCCTGCTTAAAAAAGATTTATCCCGGCTTTCAGCCCATCGGTCGGCAATTTTGTTGTATGACGCTTTGTTGAGGTCCACTTATTTTAAATTATTAAATCAATCTTTGATTGAGGCGATCGCCTGCACCAATGTAAACGCCAATCGATATCGCATAATATATGTACGTCGTCGAAATTCCGGCGTGCGCCAATCAGTTTGGATTCATCGGCGCTGGTTCATATGATCGGAATTCAGTTCTTGGTTTAAAAAAGAGGACTTATTCGATGTCGGTTACAGGTTGCATTTTGCCAGTCCGGGGGTCACTTCAACAAAATCATTTTTCTGACGTCTACAAATTCAGGGCTTGTTTTGTCCCTGGCACGCGCTACCAATCGATAGAAATAGATTCCACTAGCAACGTCTGCATTCCAACGGATCAACTTATATCCTGCGGATTGTTCCCCGTTGATAAGCTCGGCAACCAATTGACCCAGAACGTTGTACACCTCTATTTTTACGACACTCGGATACGGTAAAGAATATTGAATAGTTGTGGATAGATTAAAGGGATTAGGATAATTTTGTGCCAATGCAAAATGAGTCGGCAGGAGATTGGCATTAGAATGCACGCTCACAAGAGCCGAGGTGTCGACTAATGTCATGTCACTCGTATTAAACAGGAATAACTGATTACCGGACCAACTCCCATAATCGATTGTTCGTTCATCCTTATAAACTCTTCCGCTGTCATCGACGAAAGTAACAAATACCTTTCCGGGTTTTGTATCAGTTCCTCCCGTTCGAGGATTCGGAACAGAAGCCCAAGATCTTACTCCCCAGTAAGCGCCGTTCTTAACCTGCAAAGGACCTTCCGGCGGAAATCCTTCGTGATCAAGATAAATTTGCCCGCCGCAAGAATGCAGCACACCTCCGAATATCCCGTGAACATTCCGCAGGGTGTCTCCCATAATCCTCGGGAGGACAGTTTCAGTCGACCCGAATTTTATATCCAGCCAATACAGCCCGAATTGGTGCAGGTTAAAAATGTACTTCGTTGAATCGTCTCCGGGCCAGGGTTGATTCGTCGCACCTGTGGATAGATGCAGATTTTCTTTTCCGAAGCCCCAGTACACTGGCGGATTATCCGTTGGAGTAATCATTAGATCTTTATTTGCTATTTCAACTCCTGCATAGTCGGTCAGCGTAGCCAATCCTGATGAACCATTCAATGAATAATATTTGTATGAATTTGAATCCGTGTCGAAATAATCCCATTCGCTGCCATTGGAAAAAGTTTCATAATAAAATATCCGGTGAAAAATCAAATAATCGATGTAACCCGGGTATGGCTGAGTGCTTGCCCAGATCTTTTTACCAGGGAGAATCCTGCAGTCAAAAATATGCTGGCGATCGATCCAATCCTGCACGGGACGCCCTTCAATTGACGGGAAAAGTTGGGAAATGATCCGGCATACGAGCTCGCGTGAGACTCTCAAAGAATGATCCGAATTCAGAAGAGAATAATAGAGCTGATTGAAATCGTGCGGAAAGGTGGGATATTCTCTAAAGATTTTATTGATCGCAGCAGCCCCCATTTCATATCGCAGCCAGTATATGCCTGTGCCGCTTCCGTCGCTCCAGAAGTCCTCAGTCGTCAGGGCATTTGTGTTTTGATAATCATAATCCCAGTCGAACATTGAACCGAAAAGCAAATTACCTGGGACAACAGGATCGTTCGGATACAGCTCTATATACTTGTTCATACAAATATAACTCACACCCTGAGCAAAACTTTCTTCGAACCCGCTCAATTGAGAACTATATCGCCAAAGAGAATCGGATGCAAGAATTACGTTGTCTCTAAAGGCATGGATGAGCTCATGAGTAGTCAATTGAGGGTAAAGTTTCCAGAGATGAATTTCATTTGTCTGAGGGAAGAATTCATTTGTGCCTTGAAATCCTATATCTTTCACAAATGTTACGGTAAAGGAATGTGAAGGCGGCCCGTAAATGTTCTTGATGACGGGAAGCATTTTATCCACGAACATTGAAATCGTATCTCGTTCACCCTGGCCCCATGGACCGGTAAATGTATAGGAAAGGGAGTCTTGAGCGTCGCCTAGTTGTTCCCATCGAACGACTAAAGGCGGACTGCAGATACCGCTGCTGCTCAATCCGGCTCCGTTGGACGCCCGCAGTGAAAAATAAATTGTATCGCCTTCGTGAATTCCGTGTTCAAGAAAGTACGTCCACGCAGAAAGGCTGTTACCGACACTTTGCCACCATTGAAGATCGCCGCTCGCCGGCTTTGTGCCAATGGCAAATGCGTAATTTTCAATTCCCGATTCGTCATCCTTCGAACTGTCCCATGTCGCACAAAGAGCCGTTATTCCTTCGACGAACACATGCAAATTCGACGGATCAGAGGGAGGAGTGGTATCATTTAACGCTGATGCAGCAACGCTGGTATTTTTTAGATGATCAATAGATGTCTGAATTTGTTTACGACCAAGAGTGCACAGAGGCGGAACAGCTTCCGGCATGCTCTGGTGATTGCGGAAGCCAAATTTTGAAATCGGCAGCGGACCCGACTTATTTGGGTCACTTGGAATCAAGGTTTGTGATGATGTAGTGGCGGTGAATGCAATCAGAAGAACGGCAAACTGCACTGCAATATGGTAATATATGCTTCCGTTATCATGGATCAGAAATCTCTTAATATGATTACGAATACGAATTCTGCAGTATCTTATTAATCGTGACATTACCATAAAATCTATCCTTTTGGTTCGACATATTGCCGGTGAATTCGCTCAAGTTCTATTCCACCCTGTAACGAGCTGATTCCTATATGAAAATCATCATTTAGGTATCTCGTGCTTTTCCAGTGATTTGTAAATTCACTAACGAAAGGATAAATTTTTCTTCTTAATTACCTAATCTTTTATTGACCGGATTTCAATTTGACAAGATTAAACAAAAAAACATCATTTTCCCGTATTTCAATTTCTTTTAAAAATATTTTCGATGAATTCACATTAATTATTTCTTTGGAAACAGGAGAACCGTCGTTGAGCTTTTTAATAATATCAACCTGCTGTTTTGTAAGCTGCCGGGGTTTATTCATTGCGAGAAAAGTTGAATAGGAATCGTTCAAATTATAACCAACTTTATAAATCTCAAGCATGTAATTCCCTTCAGGTATTCCGGAAATATTTATTTGTACTGTTCCTTTTAATTTAGCAGGCAAATCGCGGATATAATATTCCTGGTCATTTACGGAATCTCCGGGATGTGTATTTGTAAAATCCCAGAAAAGCACCTGCACATTACCGTTTGAATCTTTACATGCCCATGATAAACTGTCCTGATTCATCAACTCCGTTTCACCTAGTTTATTTAAAAATGCGTATGAATAGAAAGCAGGCTTGTTTATACCCTGGTAGTTCAGGAGGCCGAATCCGCCGTGAAATGGGGTAAACCTTGGACCGGCTTCTTCAAAAATATCAGTGAATACCCAATAGGACATTGACGTGGGCGCACTTCCAACCTGCTTAATTTTTTCCAATATATATGCTGCCTGATGATAGCTGTCGTGAATCGGATCGGAAGGAGTATATGAAGAGCTCCATTCGGTGTAATGAAGTTCCAAATCAGGCATTGGAGAGTTAGAGATTTGTTTACGCGAATTCAGGATATCGCCGCTTACGCTCCATTTATTTTTATCTAAGATTGTTCCTCTATTTCCAAATTCATCTAAGTATCCTTGTTTAACTCCGTAGGAATGTGTACTGATAAAATCCAGAGGCAGATTGTTAGTGCTGCAGAAATTAATCATCTCGGGCACCCATGCAGCGCCTGCTGTGGCCGGCCCGCCAACCCGGTATTCCTTATTTACGCTCTTTATTGCATTTACAGTATATCTATACAATTTAAAATATTCTTCCCGGGTTCCGGCCCAGAAAAAATCCAGGTTAGGTTCATTCCAGACTTCAAAGTACCAGGTTTTTACTTCATCAGAACCATAGCGGGTTGTAAAATGACGTACTAGATTACTGATTAGATCTTCCCATTTGTTATAGTCTTTGGGAGGAGTAATATTCCCCTTCCACCAGAAAACAGTTTTATTTCCGCTTGCTAATGCTTCCGGCATAAATGATAATTCAACAAACGGCTTCATCCCGATGCTGAAGATGTAGTCGTACAAGACATCTATATATTGAAAATTATATTCCGGATTTCCTTTTTTGTCCTCTTTATAAACACCCATATCATCGGTGAGTAATCCATGCATTCGGATATATTTAAAGTCGCAGTTCTTCTTTACATAAGCCAATTGCTGCTGCCAGTCTGCCCGCAGCCCTTCATTAGCCCTTCCGGCGCCGATGCATTCTTTGAACATTGTGCTTAAAGGTCCTTTTGTTTTATGGAAGTCGAGGTTGATTACACGTGCTTCAGGATCAGAATTGTTGAAATTATTCTTTTGAGCTGAGACGATATTGGATAAAAGGATTAAAAGAATGATTAATGAAACACTATTTATTTTCATTTTTTTTCCCGGGATAGTTACTGATTTGTTAATAGTAGAAGTAAATGTTTTAAGCAAGATTTTATTTAATAATCTAATATAAGAGTACCAGAAATAATGACAAAGGGCTAATTACCAAAATCAATCAGCAAAGTTAGATAATTTACTTTAGTTCTGATTGGGTATAAAATTTTGTAAGAAGAGGAAGGATTTAATGGAGAAAATATAGAAAGAAAGAATTCTACTTTTTGAAGGTGATGTCAATAACTTTGGATGGTAGCTTGGAATGATGGAATATTAGAATCTTGGATTGATTTAAAGGTCGAATAGTGGAATAACAGCATTTATGGAAAGGATCGGTAGTGCCTTAATTTGAATCTTAAGACACTACCTAACTTAATTCTATAACTTCTTAGTTAAGATCAAAACGATCAAGATTCATTACTTTGTTCCATACCGCAACAAAATCCTTTACAAATTTTTCCTTCGCATCTGAGCTTCCGTAGACCTCGGCAAGTGCTCTAAGCTCCGAGTTTGAGCCGAAGATAAGATCAGCCCGGGTTGCCGTCCATTTAAGATCCCCGGTTGCACGATCACGTCCCTCAAATTCTTCGTTAGACTCGGAGATAGGTTTCCAGACAGCACTCATATCAAGCAGATTCACAAAGAAATCGTTTGTAAGAACCCCGGGACGGTTTGTGAAAACACCATGCTTAGAGTTGTCAAAGTTTGTATCCAATACACGCATGCCGCCGACAAGAACCGTCATTTCAGGAGCAGTTAAATTCAGCAATTGGGCTTTATCAACGAGCAGTTCCTCAGTGGGGATGCTAAATTTAGTCTTCAAATAATTACGGAATCCGTCGGCTGCAGGTTCCAGCACTCCAAATAATTCGACATCAGTCTGCTCCTGCGATGCATCCATACGCCCGGGAATAAAGGGAACGGTTACAGAATAGCCTGCATCCTTTGCAGCTTTCTCAACACCTGCGCAGCCGGCCAATACAATGAGATCTGCAAGAGAAACTTTTTTTCCGCCGGTTTGTGCACTATTAAATTCCTTTTGGATATTTTCAAGCGTTTCCAGAACCTTCTTCAGCTGAGGAGGGTTGTTAACCGTCCAGTCTTTTTGCGGAGCAAGACGGATGCGTGCGCCATTGGCGCCGCCGCGTTTATCCGAACCTCTGAAAGTAGAAGCTGAAGCCCAGGCGGTTGAAACCAGCTGAGATACAGATAATCCGGAATTTAATACCTTAACTTTTAATGCAGCAGTATCTTTCTCATCTATCAGCGGATGGTTTACAGAAGGTATGGGATCTTGCCAGGTTAGTTCTTCCTCAGGTACTTCGGGACCCAGGTAGCGAGCACGAGGGCCCATATCGCGGTGAGTAAGCTTAAACCATGCACGGGCAAAAGCATCTGCAAATTCATCAGGGTTCTCAAGAAAGCGCCTGGAAATCTTCTCGTAAGCAGGATCGAAACGCAAGGAGAGATCGGTAGTCAGCATTGTGGGAGTATGTCGTTTCGATTTGTCGTGTGCGTCAGGTACTGTACCTGCGCCTGCGCCATGCTTCGGCTGCCATTGATGTGCTCCTGCAGGGCTCTTCGTGAGTTCCCATTCATAGCCGAATAAATTCCAGAAGAAGTTGTTGCTCCACTTTGTGGGGGTGGTTGTCCAGGTGACTTCCAATCCACTAGTAATTGTATCGCAGCCTTTGCCGGTGTTAAAGCTGCTCTTCCAGCCAAGTCCCATTTCTTCAATGGCGGCACCTTCAGGTTCAAGCCCTACGTGTGTAGCTTCACCTGCACCATGGGTTTTACCGAATGTATGTCCTCCTGCAATAAGCGCTACAGTTTCCTCATCATTCATTGCCATTCGTGCAAAGGTTTCGCGTATATCCTTTGCCGCAGAAATGGGATCGGCATTCCTGTTAGGACCTTCAGGATTCACATAGATTAAGCCCATCTGCACTGCTGCAAGAGGATTATCGAGGTCGCGTTCGCCGGAGTAGCGTTTATCTTCAAGCCAGGTTGTTTCTGAGCCCCAGTAAACATTTTCCTCAGGTTCCCAGACATCGGGGCGTCCGCCTCCAAAGCCGAAGGTTTTAAATCCCATTGATTCCAGGGCTACATTACCGGCAAGGATCATCAGATCGGCCCAGGATATTTTCCGGCCGTACTTCTGTTTTATAGGCCAGAGCAGCCTGCGTGCTTTATCAAGGTTTGCATTATCGGGCCAGCTGTTGAGAGGTGCGAAACGCTGCTGCCCGCTGCCGGCGCCGCCCCGTCCGTCACCTGTACGGTATGTACCTGCACTGTGCCATGCCATACGGATAAACAAAGGTCCGTAATGACCGAAATCTGCAGGCCACCACTCCTGAGAATCGGTCATCAGATTCCGAAGATCTTTTTTCAGTCCTTCATAGTCGAGGCTTTTAAACTCTTCTTTATAATTAAAATCTTCACCCATAGGGTTAGATAAAGAAGAGTTCTGCCGCAGAGGATTTAAGTTTAATTGATTAGGCCACCAATGGCGGTTTTTGGTACCGCCGGACCCGACACTGTGTTTTACATGATCCACAGGACATTTGCTGCTGTTTGAATTATTTTCCATGTTTTTACGCTTTAGTTAGTTGATAGATGATTTTGATTAATATATAATTTGAATTCAGTTGATTGTATTCATTTAATCTGTTAAAAATTAAGATCTTACTCTAATCTCCTCTCCTAGCAGAAGAGGGACTTATTGACAATAGAACGTTTTATTTTTCTCTCATGATGTAAAAAAAATTATCTCTTATTTTTATAAGCATGAGGTCTGAATTAAGGAAATTTCTAAATTCATAATCCTTCTTGGTTATAACTAATTTTATTTCCTATTATTAAAAGATTTGCCGATAATATTCAGCTTCAAATCTTCAATCTTAAAATTTGATATTTTCTTTTTTTTAAAATAATCAGTCAGCATTTTGTCCAGCTCTTCATCACTATAATCCACTATCTTGTCTGAATCCGAATAATATAGATGGTGATGTGGCTCCAGCTTAGCATCGTATCTCATTATATCTCTTTCGGTAGTCACTCTTTTAATCAATCCGGATAATATTAATGCCTCAAGAACTTTATAAACGGTTGCCGTGGATATGTTGGGATGATTCTTCCGGATGTAATCAATTATATTTTCGGCTGTCGGATGGTTCTTAAGCTCAAAGATCGCCTCTAGGACAGCAATCCTTTGAGGTGTTACTTTGAGACCTTTCTCTATTAATTTAGTGCTGTATTCTTCAGCTTTCATATGATTTGATTTACTTTCAGGAGAGAATAATTCTCTTTTAGGAATGATCAAATTTCAAAGAAAAAATTTTTAGGTGATGTGATAGGTGGCAAGTGTAGGTTGGACTGGATACGGATACAGGATTACAGGATGTTTGATGGATGATGTAAGATGGATAATGCAAGGTGCTGTATGCTGGGTACTTGATCCCGGATTTTTTATAAAGAAGGCTAAACCTTATTAAAAAGATGATCTTGCTTTGGCGGGACTTTGCCTACCGCATATAGCCTATTGATTACTAAGACAGTGGACTGAGGGCTCATTCCGCATACAGGATGCCGGATACAGGATGCAGGATGCTTGATACAGGATGCTTGATACTGGATGCTGGATGCGCAGTGGTTATTGGTATTAGTCATTTGTTTGGTCATCAGATATTCAGAATAGCGCATAGTGCATAGGGAAAGGGGAAAGTGTTTAGTCTTTCGTTCCATTTACCATTTGCCATTACCTATTATTGCGTACTGCCTATTGCATACTGCCTATTGAAATTGGATACCGGATAGGAAGGCATATTAAGTTCAACGTTTGGAATATTGGAATAATGACATATTGGAATTACAGGTAATATTTCAGGCATGCACTTCAATCCGTTGGAAAATATATTTACAGATTTTGTCCATACAGGTAATTTATTTAGAATCGTTTTTTTAGGATCCAGTCAGTTAGTGTCTGGGGTAAACCCTCTAGGAAGGCGGCTGCTCCCGACATATAGCCGATGGAATAACGGTGTTTGGGTTTGGCTGCCATAAGGGCTTTGTAAATTATAAGAGCAACTTCCTCAGGCTCTGTTCTTTTAAGGTCAAATACAGCCATCTCCTTCCCCCATTTTGTAAAAGCTTCTGCGTATAGAGCCGATCGATCTGGCTGAGCTTTTTGAAGAACAGTGCGAACATCGGCGGAAGTGCGCAATCCCGCCGGTGTTTTAATCCCGCCGCACCTGATTAATATGTTTCTAATGTGCCAGGCTTTCAATTCAATATTCAGGGTACGCGCAAGACAGTTGACCGCGAAATCGCATGCATGGATGCTTGCAACATATGGAGTAGGGATCATTGCGGGAGTGGCAATCCAGATTATCCTTCCGTTTCCCTGCCGGATCAGCGGTAAAAGGGCCTGCACCATGCCGACAGAACCAACGAGTCGTGCGGTTACCTCAGTATGGAACATCTCAAGATCCATCAGCTCCACCGGAGCAGGCAAGCCGCCGCCGGCATTGTTGATGAGCGCATATAATCCGTTACCGCCCCGGTGCCGGATCTCGGACTCAACAAACTCAGCGGTTTTCTTGATATGATCACGATTTGTTAAATCCAAAGGACAGATCGGCAATAGGTTCTCAAGACATAGGTTGAGCAGGCCTTCTGCATCGGCAGCCTTTCGGACACTAGCAAAGACGAAGATTCCCTTCTGCGCAAGAGTAACAGCTGTTTGACGTCCGATCCCGGATGAGCACCCGGTAATGAGCACAAATTTTTTATCATTGCCGGATTTGTTCAAAGATTGTTCAATCATTATTATCAACCCCTTTCATCTAAATTAAGGATAAAATTCCATCACTCCGGAGATAATCTTCCATCAAACTTATGAGGGGATTCGAAAGTATGCGACCAGCGAAACGATTGCCGCACCGAAGCACATACCCGTGCCGATTAAATGCACGATATCCACAGCACGAATTTCTGCTAAAGAGGGGCGGCTGATCATGGCGAAAAGACTCATGAGACCAAAGCCGCCAAGAACGAAAAAGACCCGTAGAAAATTACGTTTTTCCTTCATAGAATTACTTTCATAAGTTCTGATAACTATTGGATTTATAATTCATTAATTTTTTGCGGGGATATAATACCAAATTCAGGAAATTCAATGCAATATTATATTTATTTTCTTTTAGATCCTGCGCTGCATAATCTAACAGATTCAATATTTTCCGCAACTACTTCAGCGGCGTTGCTGTTTCTGCAGCTAAACCTTTACCATGTTTGCAGCCACTTGACGGCTTCCGTCCGGCTGATGAAGACTTTGTGATTCTTCTTGCCCCGTATCCGGAAGATGCTTGTGAAAAGTAACTTCCAAAAACTCTTTAATCCCACAAACGCCGTGACTTTTGCATACCGGCCGTTATTCTTTGACAAACTCTTCAGAGATGAGCGCACCTCTTTGTTTATCTTTATTCCTGTGAGATCAAGAAGCGTTAAAAGTGCCCCAGCACCGGAATTTATTTGTGCAAGCTTAACTGCCTGGCTTACTATTGATTCAACTTCAACATAATCAATCATATGACTCAAATCTATCAGAAGTATTTCCACATTACCTTGAGATATATACCGCGTTTCCGGCATAATTAGAAATCCTTAATATGTAATAAAATTAATCGGCTTAATTTTTTAAACTGAGTTTACTCTCCAAGCCTATATGATCTTTTTGCCTTTCGGCAGGCAAAACTTTCTGCATCCCTCATTTTAACCTAAAAACTTTTTGTTTTAATCTCAAGAAAATTACAGCCTGATAGAGATTGAAATGATGGTGGGTTGGAATAATAGGGTATTGGATTATTGGAACAGTGAAATAAAGGATGGCCGGAATATTTCTATAGGCCGATCCTTTGTGATAGATCAATAGCTATCATTTTATTTTCTTGTAAACAAACTCCCTGTTTTGGTTCAATAAAACTCTATGTTCAATAACATTTCCCCCGGCATCTCTTGTAAATACCGCCTGGATATTTAATTGTTTCTCAACGAAAACATCTTCTTTAACGGGATATAGTTCATGTGTTTCCTCGCCGGCAGTTTCAACTTTCAAATGATCACCTTCAACGCTTACATTGATTAAAACTTCATGGCCCTGGTATTGACCGGCATAGTCCTGCAATGCTTCCGGGTTTAATGATACTGTTTTATTTTCTACAACCATTTCAGCAGCGGAATCAGGATCGGTATAAGATAAGCTTATATTTCCTTTATTTTCAATTTCATCGCTGCTGCATTTACCGCTAAGCACACCGCTAACAAAATTGCTTACAGCTTTGGAAACATAATCCGATGAAAAACCATATCCATGTCCTGCCTCATGAATAAAGTATAATTGATAACAGCCGTTATTGTTTTTAAAATGATTT
>DATKLQ010000407.1:0-3423 GCA_035542335.1 Ignavibacteriaceae bacterium
ACGGCTATGTCTACAGGTAAGAGAGGTATATACCTGCTTATGCTATGTTTTATTCCAATTCCAAACATGCTTATTTCTTCATCATTATTATTGCCAAGTTTAATCGTAGGTAAATAACGAAGCATGACTTCAGTTCCTAGCAGGCTTGCCGATATTTGCGGATAACCAAATAAGAAATTTTTTTTGTCAAGACCCGATGGATAAGCTATATATCCGTTTACGGATTCATAATAAGCCGTACCCACTCCCCCATAAACCGTCGAGGTAGGTTCCGTAGATTGATATCCCTGTGGAAGCTTGGGCATGAATTTTAAATCTTCATCAGGAATTAAAAAATACATACCCCTGAAGCTTATTGAAAAGCCGAAGAAATCAGGAATTTTAGCTGAATAATAGGAAGCGGAATTAAATGCCATTCCCAAAGTAGTACCGAAAGGCTGAATATATTTTTCAACATCCTCCTTAGTTAAAAACTTAAAACGATCTTCCAACTGGGAGTAACAATTGATTGTAAGAGTAAGAAAAATAAATATAGCTGTAAGTATTTTTTTCATTGAACCCTCCTAAAAAAATATATATTTGTTTTGTTTTTACAGGCGTAAATTTGAAAAATAATATTCATTAAAAAATAGTTTTGAAATTAGTTTATCAATATCGCAAGTACGTGAATATTATCTGAATTAAAGCATCGCAGCAACTAAATTTGGCTACTTTCATGCCAACAAGAGCCTTTCGGATTTTTTCTCCAAACTATATTCCCATTAATTCTTTTGCTCCTTTTAAGCTCGAATCGGTAATCTTTTCACCGCTCATTAACTTTGCAATTTCTCTTATCCTTTCATCATTTTTGAGCTTTTTTAAAGAAGTATTTGTCCTGTTCTCAACAACTTTTTTTTCAACTGCATAATGATGTTCCGCCAGGCCGGCTATTTGGGGGAGATGCGTAATGGCAATTATCTGATGAAACTGCGCGAGAGATTTTAATGCCTGTCCTACCTTCTGCGCTATCCGTCCGCTTACGCCGGTATCAATTTCATCAAAGATCAAAAGCGGCAGCCTGTCGTTCTTTGCTAATGAAGACTTTAATGAAAGCATGATCCGCGAGATCTCACCTCCTGATGCGACCTTTGCCAACGGCTTTAAATCCTCACCAATATTCATAGAGATTAAAAATTCAACTTCATCGTATCCGTGATAGTTGTATTTAAAGGGCTTTCCATTAATTAAAATATAATTATCAGATGAACCTTCTTCCTCATGCTGATCAATTTTTACAAGGAATCTTGAATTCGATATTCCCAACTCATGCAGAACCGACTGGACATCTTTCTGGATTTTTTTTGACGATTCAATTCTTTTCCTTGATATTTTTTCGGCATATTCACCGCATTTAATCCTCATATCTTTAATATTATTTTCAAGCTGACTTATCCTGCCTGAAAAATTTTCTGCGAGATCCGCTTCTTCACCGATTTTTTTGCGGTGTTCAATAACAGCTTTTATGGTTCCGCCGTATCTCTTCTTCAGCAGATTTAAAGACCCTATCCTCCCTCTTATTTTTTCAATATGTTCAGGCTCGAGGTCTATCCTGGATTTATAGTTCCTTATGCTGCCGGAAATATCATTCAATAAAGCTAATGCAGTTTCACATTCATTATGGGATTCAATAAAGGTTTTATCTATCGCAGTTAATTCTTCAATGCCCTTCTTAATTTTATTTAACGCATCAAATACAGAGTCTTCCGAATCATAAAGCCGCAGGTAAATTGAATCGGTAATCTCGAGCAGCTTTTCCGAATTTTCAAGGATTTTCAGCTCTTCAGTGAGCTTTTCCTCTTCGCCTTCTTCGGGAGAAACAGAATCTATTTCCTTTATCTGGAACAGGTAAATTTCCTGCTTCTCTTTTAAAAGTGATTCATTATTCCTTAATTGCTGTATTTCTTTTTTTAAACTCTCCAAATCTTTATAGCAGTTCCTGTATTCAATGAGCAGAGCTTCCGTTCCCGAAAATATATCAAGGTAATCTATGTGAGTTTCGGTTCTAAGCAGCGACTGGTGATCATGCTGCCCGTGAAGATCGACAAGCAGGTTTCCAAGCTCCTTTATGACATTTAAAGAAACCGGGGTATCATTTACAAAGCACCTGTTGTTCCCTTTAAGTGAGATTTCCCTGCGGATAATGAGCTCCGGAAGAAGCTCAATTTCATTTTCTTCCAGCACACTTTGAACTTTTTGAGTGAAAGGGACCTTGGAATTAAAATCAGTCTCAAATATCCCCTCGACTATTGATTTGGATGCCCCTTTTCTCACTACTTCCACTGCTGCACGTTCTCCGAGCAATAAGCTCATCGCATCGATTAATATAGATTTTCCCGCTCCGGTTTCGCCCGTAATAATATTCAGCCCTTTCCCGAATTCAACAGAGATATTTTCAATTAATGCGTAATCTTTTACTTGAAGAGATTTAAGCATAATGATGAATACTATTTTGCTTAATTAAATGATCTTTAAAAACTTTTTTGCCAGATAAATACCGCAGATCGTTTTTGAATCTTTGATCTCCCCGCTTATAATTTTTTTTTCCGCTTCCTCAAATGAAAATTCAACGACTTCCATCCCGAGCTCCCCTTCTTCCCTGTTGTGCTCCCCTTGAACCAGATCCCTTGCTAAATAAATATGAAGCTCCTCGGTGCAAAACCCGGGGGTAGTAAAAATCGAACCGAGTTTTATAATGTTGCTGGTCTTATACCCGGTTTCTTCTTCCAGTTCCCTGACTGCACAGTCAAACGGATCTTCTCCTTTTTCCAATTTTCCTGCAGCCAGCTCAAATAATACTTTCTGCAGAGGATACCTGAATTGTGAAATAAGAATAACATTACCGGTGAGTGTAATAGGGACGACTACTGCTCCCCCCGGATGAACGGCTACTTCTCTTATCCCTTTATTCCCGCTTTTATACTCTATCTCATCAACCATAACATCGAATACTTTTCCCCTGAAAATTATATCGCTTTTATTTAGTTTATAATTCATTAGCTCAATATTAAATTAGGAGCGGTATTCCGGGTTATAATAAGGCAGAATTTCGCTCCCTAAAAACTTCAGCAATGCGACAATAACTCCGAGATCATCCAGGTAACCTATCAGCGGAGTAATATCAGGAATTGCATCAATAGGGACTATAAAATAGATCAATGCCGCTACCACTATTGCCTTTCTATGCCAGGAAACAAGCGGATCTTTCATATAGTTGAATAGGGCCAATATGTCCCTTGCAAAGGAAATTTTTTTACGGGTGCTCTGCAGCTTGCTCCAGATGTTCTCTTCGACAAAATGAATCTTCTTCTCGGTTTCATATTCAGATTCTCTGCCTAATGGATCTAATTCCTCGCCGTTTCTGATAGTGTCGTCAAAAATCGAATC
>DATKLQ010000408.1:0-6365 GCA_035542335.1 Ignavibacteriaceae bacterium
AAATCATTCCTTTTATTGAAAAGTACCCGGTTCATTCAATCCCGTAAGACTGCAGTTTCCTGTAGAGAGTTGTCAACCCTATTCCCAGTATTTCCGCCGTTTTTGTTTTGTTCCCGTTTGTCTGTTCAAGGATGGAAAGTATATGATTCTTTTCCACCGATTCAAGATCGGATGAAGATAGCGGCTCAGAAGATTTAAATTCTATTTCCTTGGGAAGAACCGATTCGTTTAGTATTCCGCCTTCGGATAAAATAACAGCTCTTTCAATTATATTTCTGAGCTCTCTGATATTTCCCGGGAAATCATAGTTAATCAATTTTTCATAAAAAGAAGGCGATGCACCGGTTATATTTCTGCCGATTTTTTTTGCATAAAATTTTATGAAATATTCGGCAAGCGCCTGAATATCTTCTTTTCTTTTCCGCAACGGAGGAATTTCAATCTTCATTACGGATATTCTATAATAAAGATCGGACCGGAAGTTTCCTTTTTCAATTTCTTCCTCGAGGTTCCTGTTCGATGCGGCAATAATTCTAACATCTACCTGGGTCGGCTTTGTATCGCCGGCTTTTATAAAATTATTTGTTTCCAGTACTCTAAGGAATTTTGCCTGAAGGGCTAAATCAAGTTCTCCAATTTCATCCAGGAACAAGGTACCCTTATTTGCTTCCTCAAACAGCCCTTTCTTATTTTTATTCGCCCCGGTAAAAGCCCCGGCCATGTAGCCGAACATTTCGGATTCCAAAAGCTCCTTCGCAAATGCGCTGCAATTAATAGCAACAAAATTATTTCTGCTTCTTTTTCCAGTATAATGAATAGCCTGTGCAAAAAGTTCTTTCCCCGTTCCCGTCTCGCCTGTTAAAAGAACCGGCACATCGGTTTCTGAAACTTTCCTGGCTACCTCTACCGCAGAATTTAAAAGTTTGGATTTGCCGTAGATACTGCCGAAGTTATATTTTTCCGCCACCTGTTTTTCAAGCTGCTCTATACGATGGCCCATCTTAACTTTTTCCATAGCACGCTCAATTACAGGAATAATTTTATTATCTTCATCTCCCTTGGTTATATAATCAAAAGCTCCCTCTTTTATTGCCCTTACACCGTCTTCAATTTTGCCGTAAGCGGTAATTATAATTACTTCGGTCAGCGGATTTATCTTCTTTATTTTTTGAATAAGCTCCAATCCATTTATGTCCGGAAGGCGGACATCCGCAAGCACTACCCCAAAGTCTTCCTTCTGCACTAAGGCCAACCCGTTCTTCCCGTTTTCGGCGCATAAAACTTTGTAGCCTTCAAGGTTGAGAAGCTTTAAAAGAAGATTTCTAATATCCGCTTCATCATCAATTATTAATAATGAATCTTTCATCCGTAAGAATTTCGAAATCTTTATAATTTAAAAATAACTATAAAATAATTTAATATGTTAAATCGGCAGAGCAGAACTCTGAAATAAATATCGAATATCGAACGCCGAATATCGAATAATAAACACACTAACTTATTTATTCAAGATTGATAATTTTTCTATTAATTTTTGCATAATTTACTAACTAATATCAATAATTAAAAAAGAAATAAATCTTGTTTCTATTCTTGATTATTTATTTTTCACAGCTACAAATCCGTAATGATATGGAGGCAATGATATAGGTTTACTATCATTCAATTCAAATCCTGCTTCAATAATCCACTCGGCGCATTGCTCTTCAGTCGGCCTTATATCAAGCGAAGGACCTCTAGGAGTATCTTTTGAATAAATCCAATGAATTATTCCCGCTTTCCCGTTTTTTTTCAATATTCTAAAAGATTCTTTTAAAAGAATATCAGGGTTTTCGGCATGAAGGATATTAAAGAGCATAACATAATCAACGGATTCGCCGGCTAACCCGGTTCCCTCCGTGACAAAATCTCTTTTTATTATCTTAATATTCTTAATCTTTTTTTGCCGAACCCTTTTATTTATCAATTCTATAAAATTCTCATCGATATCAAAAGCGTAGAGATTTCCGGTAATAATCTTTGATGCAGGAATTGAAAAAGTTCCGTAGCCTGCTCCGAATTCAGCCGCATCTTTTATACTGCTAGTAATACTCAATTTTGAAAAGATAAGATCAATATCAAAAAACGTTTTCCAAAGATCTTCATCCGGCATTCCGCTTTCACGAATTCTCATAGGTTTCTCCCTTTTAATGAAATAGTTTAAGTTCAGGTTCAAGTTCAAGAGGTAAGACTTTTTATCGAACCTGTCCGAGGTAAGCAGAACTCAAATTGAACTTGAGTTTTACCTGAACTTGAACCTACTTCATTATTACTCAAATAAATTATCATTAATTTTTTTTAAAGTAAGCTTAACAAATATCCCAATAAAGCTCCTCCAATTACTATATAAGCCGAGTTTATCTTTTTGATTATTAAAAAAGCAGCACCGGCTAATATTGCAATTAATATTGCCCGCCAGTCAATTAAAACCTCTGCTCCCAGTTTTATTCCAATTACAAGCATTACTGCAAGTGCACTTATATTTACGGCATCTAAAAAGAGAGAAAAGATTTTAGATCTCCTAAGCTTTGGAACAAAGGGATTTATGATTAAAACAAAAATAAATGAGGGCAGAAAAATTCCGGCTGTTGCAATCAAAGCACCTGAAATACCGGCGATCTGATATCCGATAAATGTTACGGTTGAAAGAACGGGACCCGGCGTAAATTGTCCAACTGCAATTGCATCAAGTAATTCCTGGCGGGTTATCCAGTTTAGACCCCGGACGAGTTCACCATCAAGATATGCAACAAGCACATAACCGCTTCCAAAAAGAACAGCCCCGATTTTTAAGAATACAAGAAATAATTTTGTTAAAGATACTTCAACTTTTTGAGAATTTTGGAGAAAATATGCTGCCGAAAAAACTCCCCAGAAAGGAAGAAGAAAATTAATATTTATTGTACCTTTTTTTTCAGTTAGATAAATAAAGAAAGAACCAATGAGTCCGCCGGCAAGGATAGAATAAATCTCATTAACTCCCATGAAATTTATTACAGCAACCGCTGCTCCGATTGAAAATAACTTCCAGCCCTTAACAGCTTTAGATCCCAATTTATAAACGGCATTTAATACAATGACAATCACTGCAGGCTTAATTCCATATAAAAACGGCTTGATTTCGGGAAGATTTCCGTAGTGGAGATAAAAATAGGCCAGCGTTCCGGTTATAACAACCGCAGGAAAAATAAAGCAAAACCCTGCAGCTAATAATCCGGCTAAACCGGCTCTATGGAAACCGCAAAGCATGGCGAGCTCGGTAGAATTCGGTCCCGGGATTAAGCTTGTTATTCCGATTAAATCAAGAAAATGCTGACGGTCAACCCATTCTCTCTTGGAAACAATTTCATGTTCCATCAAAGCATTATGAGCAGCGGGCCCCCCAAATGAAGTAAAACCAAGCCTGGTAAATAATTTTACTATTTCCCAAACGGATGGCTTATCTTTAAAATTCATTCAGGTAATAACAAATCAATATCTAATTTCGGATTTTGGATTTCGGATTTCGAATTTGATTACAATATTTAATAATTCAAAAATCTTTTGTAATTCCCATTTACTCCTCCGAAAATCTATAAAGAATTGCAAAAAGAATCATGGATCAGATCTCTTATATTTTAGGAGTAAACCGGGATAAATTATAAATATCCAGCTTTTTTTCGATCTCTTCTACTTTATTTACCATAACTTCAAAACCATCCTCGCCGAAAAGCTTGTGCTCTTTTTCTTCAAACTCTTCACCAAGTGAATCGTATTCATTCTTTGAAACTATTTTTTTAAATGCCGGAAAAAGAATTGTATCTTCCCTTGCTTCATGAGGACTATACATCCTGATGAAAGAATATAAATAACTTCTTAATTGCTTTTTGTCATCATCACTTTTAAAATTGTTTTTTGCAAGGCTCAAAATTTTATCGGTTATAATTCTTCCCCTTTGATGTTGTGTTGTAAGAATATCTACAAGTTCAACTTGTGTATTCGCTTTTTTTAATCGGGGAAATAAATAATCTTCCTCAAGTTTTTCATGATAATCTTCAATAAACTTTCTTATAATATTTGCCGAATCAACTACAGTATCGGCAGAGAAATCTTTTTTGCTGTAAACTCTGTCTAATATCTCCTGATAAATTAAAAGCACACGTTTCAGAACACCGTGCTCCCGCATCAAATCCTCATTAGGTGAAACTTCTTCCTCTTTCATTTCCTGAATCATCCTTTCCGGTTTTGCGAATAAATCGCTATTAAAAATTGCTGCACCGGCAATAATAAAACCGCTTTTTAGAAACTGCCGTCTATTATCACTTTCCATAATTACACCTATTTATTTTTTGATTATACTAATTTCTAAGTCAAATCAATTTTATTAACAATATATCTTACGTTTACAGAAACAGATTTAGTACCGGTTAAATTCTCCTGCGGCATAACTATTTTCCTTCCGGAATATTAAACTGATTTATGTTTAATCTTTTTAATGCTTAATAAATAATCTATTGAAATTCTGCCTCCGCCTACGATCAATAAAAAGATAGAGCCGAGAAGCATAGAAAAATCCGTTCTAGCTTCGTGTGCCATTTTCCAAAATCCTTCATTTAACAGAATTGGAATTTTTGTCGTTGAAATAGCAACAATCATATTTATTATCATAGGAATTGATGCTAATCTTGTAAATAAACCGATTAAAATTAATAGGCCGCAAAGAATTTCAAATACACCGACAAAAGGAGCAGAAAATTCCGGAACCGGAATTCCGATTTTTGTAAATCTTCCGACGCCAAGCTCTTCCGAAAATAAAAATTTCTGAATTCCTTCCGAAAGGAATACCGCACCGACAATTAATCTTATGAAAATAATCGATGACGAAAATTTATCATTCATCAAAGTACCTTAATTTATGTTAATTTAGTCCCATTTAAGAAACGGATACTATCAATCTTCAAAAAGTTCTTCCGCCAGTTCTTTAGCCTGTTTCCTTGCTTTCTCCAAGACTTTTTTTCCCTGTTTTGTAATCTTATAATATCTTCTCACCTTACCGTCAACATTTTTTTTGTAGGATTCCAGGTAGCCCTGCTTCTCCAGCCTGTGAAATATCGGATAAAGCGTTCCGAATGAAACATCATAGCCGTGCCGTTTCAATTCATACTGGAAATCCTGCCCGAATATATCCTCTTTAGCAGCGTGGTACAGGATATGAATCTTTATAAATCCTAAAAAAAGATCCCTAGACAGCCGGTCATCCATATTAATTTTTTTAATCAGAAAGTAATGTAATATCGTATAACGATATTGTGTCATATAACATCTCGGGTGCCGGTGGATTATATAGTTGACCTCACTTACTCAAATTAAATTGAGAAGCGATTATTTTACTGCAGGGATAAAATGAAAGGATGTTTTTTATGAAAAATGAAAATCCGCCTGAGCATACAAAGAAATAAATGTAAGAGTTTAATCTGTTATAAGAAAGAGGCTGCCGCAAAAGTAAGGATTTGTAATGCCGAACACGTTTCGGCATCCTCCTCGTCCGGCATCCTCTTCTCTTCTCTTTCACTGCAAGAAAGATTCTGAAATGAATTCAGAATGACACACCATGCGGAAGATTCCGATATTCATCTGTCGCGATGCAAATCGGGATTTGGTATGAGAGCTTTAAGACAACTCTTTTAATTATTTATTCTTAAATGCTTTTATCCCTGCAAATAAAGCTTTATTCCCGAGTTCTTCTTCAATCCTTATAAGCTGATTAAACTTAGCAATCCGTTCGCTTCTGCAGCCGCTGCCGGTTTTTAGATGGCCCGCATTTGTCGCAACTGTCAAATCCGCAATTGTTGTATCTTCGGTTTCGCCGCTCCTGTGAGAAATGAAATTATTGTAATTATTTTTCTTCGCCAGGTTAATTGTCTGTAGCGTTTCCGTTACCGTTCCAATTTGATTTAGTTTTATCAGAATAGAATTAGCTATTCCTTTCTCAATTCCCTCTTTTAAGATTTTGGGATTAGTACAGAAAACATCGTCTCCGACCAATTCAATTTTGTTCCCTAACTCCTTAGTCAGATTTTTCCATCCTTCCCAATCGTTTTCAGCCATTCCATCCTCTATTAAAATTATCGGGTAATCATTTACCCATTTCTTCCAGGTCTCTACCATTTCAGCTGAGCTTGCAAGGTGCTGATCCGATTTAAAAAACTTATACCTGCCTCCATCTTCCCACATTTCGCTTGCTGCAGGATCCAGGCAGATTGAAACATCGGTACCAGGTTTATACCCCGCTTTTCCAATTGCTTCAATAATTACTTCCACAGCTTCCTGGTTTGATTTTAAATTAG
>DATKLQ010000409.1:0-4672 GCA_035542335.1 Ignavibacteriaceae bacterium
TGTTTCATGTAAAAACTGTCACGGTACTCATAATGTTAATCCGATAAACAGGAGCGGATCAAAATGGTCTAGGCAAAATATACCCGATGCATGCGGCAGCTGCCACAAAGATGAAAAATCAAAGTACTTAGTATCCGATCACGGCAGGAGGAGAAGATCCGGGGATGAAAATGCACCCGACTGCATTTCCTGCCATCAGAATGTTGTAACTGCCGTAACCGTTAAAAAAGATACGCTGGAATTAAAGATTGCACAGCAGCAGCTTTGCCTTTCCTGTCACCTTGACGATCCGGAAATACGGGCAAGAACCGCTCCTTCTGCCGGATTTATAAGGGCATATGAACAAAGCGTACACGGCGTTGCTCTTCAAAAAGGAAAAGCTAATGCTGCAACTTGCATCGATTGTCATAACAGCCATGAAATTTACGGACCCGTAAACACCAAATCTTCTGTAAATAAGTTCAATATTCCCCAAACTTGCGGAAAGTGCCATTCGGAAATTGTAAAAGAATACTGGAGCAGCGTTCACGGAAAGTCCGTTCTAAAAGGAAATAAAGATGCACCGGTATGTACAGACTGCCACGGTGAGCACAATATTCTTCCGCATACTAACCCTAATTCGCCGGTGGCATTTCAGAATCTTTCCAGGCAGGTCTGCTCGCCATGCCACAGCTCGCTTAGGCTTTCGGAGAAATACGGCATAGCATCCGACCGTTATAAAACCTTTTCCGACAGCTATCACGGGCTTGCATTGAGAGGAGGCTCGGTTGAAGTTGCTAATTGTGCGAGCTGCCATGGAGTACATAACATTAAAGCATCGAGCGATCCGACTTCTTCGGTAAATAAGAAAAATCTCGTAAAAACCTGCGGTTCATGCCACCCCGGAGCAAATGAAAATTTTACGATCGGCAGAATTCATGTATCGCTTACAAAAGAATCCGAACCTATTCTGTACTGGATATCTACATTATATATTATAATGATTGTTTCAATAATCGGCGGAATGCTTATACATAACATCCTGGATTTTATTAAGAAAGCAAAAATCAAGAAACTAAGACAAAGCGGTATGCTGAGGCAGGAACATACCGGCCGGGGATTGTACATAAGGATGACTCTCGATGAGAGAATTCAGCATATAGCGTTAACTGTAAGCTTTATTACTTTGGTCATCACCGGGTTCATGCTTCGTTTTCCGGATTCCTGGTGGGTAGCGCATATAAGGGATTTAAGCAAAGATGCCTTTGAATACAGAAGCCTGCTTCACAGAATTGCTGCGGTAATATTAATTTGCTCGAGCCTTTATCACCTTTATTATATATTTTTTACTGCAAGAGGGAAACAGCTTTTAAAAGATTTGCTTCCTGTCTATGAAGATTTTAAAGAGGCAATAGGAGTAGCAAAATTTAACCTGGGAATTTCAAAAGAAAAACCGAGGCTGGGGAGATTCAGCTATATTGAAAAAGCCGAGTATTGGGCTTTGCTGTGGGGAACTGTAGTCATGTCCATTACGGGGATTATAATGTGGTTCGATAATACCTTTATCGGACTGTTTACTAAGCTGGGCTGGGATATTGCCCGAACAATTCATTACTTTGAAGCATGGCTTGCATTTTTAGCAATAATTGTCTGGCATTTCTATTTTGTAATCTTTAATCCCGATGTATACCCCATGAATACTTCCTGGATCGACGGAATGATGAGTGAAGAAGAAATGGCTGAAGAGCATCCCAGGGAATTGGAAAAAATAAAAGAAGAACATTTCAAAAAAGAAAATGAAGCAGGAGAGAGTGCGGATGAAGAAGAAAAAAATTTATAACTTTTAATTATAATTTTATATGGCAAGAAAAAGGCTTCCTTCATCGGTATATAATCCGGTTACCCTCTCGGGTGCAGCTCTTGCAGCGCTAAGTTTCGGTTTAATTCTTTTTCTTATGCTGCTGGACTCATTATCTGCAGAGCATAAACCTTACGTAGGAATAATTGCTTTTGTAATTCTTCCGGGATTCTTAATTATCGGGTTAATTCTTATTGCCGTCGGAGTTATTAGGGAACACAAAAGAGAGAAAAAGGGGAAGATCCATAAAACCTTCCTGCCGGTTATTGATTTTAATAATCCTAGGCACCGAAGGGTCATTATAATTTTTTCATCCGGCACAATCTTGCTGCTTCTCTTCACTGCTTTCGGAAGCTTTAAAGCTTATGAATACACAGACTCCGATGCTTTTTGCGGTACTGTATGCCATAAGGTTATGGAGCCTGAGTATACTGCTTATCAGTTTTCTCCGCATGCAAGAGTCGGATGTGTACAATGCCATATCGGTCCGGGTGCAGACTGGTTTGTAAGATCTAAATTTTCGGGTACTTATCAAGTTTATGCGGTTTTATTTAATAAATATCCAAAGCCGATACCTACTCCTATTGAAAATCTTCGCCCTGCCCAGGAAACTTGCGAGCAATGCCATTGGCCTAAAAATTTTTTCAGTGAAAAGCTTCATCAAAATACTTATTATTTATCAGATGAAAGTAATACAAAATGGACTTTGGATCTTCTTATTAAAATCGGAGGCGGCAATATTGAGACTGGTCCGACATCCGGCATCCACTGGCATATGAATATTGCCAATGAAGTTACTTATGCTGCTGTTGATTCGCAAAGATTAATTATTCCCTGGGTAAAAGTGAAGCATGGCGACGGCCATGTTTCTATTTACCGGAGCACCGAAATATCATTCGATGAGGAAAAATTTCCGCAAAAAGATTTCAGGAGAATGGATTGTATTGATTGCCATAACCGCCCTTCGCATATTTACAATCCTCCTGAACGTTCCGTAAATCCTATTATGGCCTTGAACTGGATTGATCCTAAATTGCCGTATATAAAAAGTCTTTCGATCGATGTGCTTGAAAATTCCTATAGTACAAAACCCGAAGCGCTGGATAAAATTAAAATTCTTATGAGGAATTTTTATGAAGATAATTATCCTGAAACAGCAGTTGCCAAAAAACAATCGATAGACAGGGCAATTAATGAGGTTCAAAAAATTTATACAAGGAACTATTTCCCGGAAATGAAAGTCAGCTGGAAAAAATTCCCGGAGCATATAGGTCATTTGTATGCCCCAGGCTGCTTCAGGTGTCATGATGGTAAGCATGTGAATGAGGAAGGGAAGGTCTTAACCAAAGATTGCAATACCTGTCATACAATTTTAGCTCAGAAATTTGAGAATGATACAGTAAGGGTAGCCTTGGAAGGAGTTAAATATCGGCACCCGGTAGATATAGGTAATGCCTGGATGGAAATGAACTGCAGCGACTGCCACGGATCTTAATTTGAAAATATTTTTATAGGCATGAGGATGGAACAGACTTCCGGTCAAAATAGAAGAGATTTTCTGAAATATATTTTATCCGGTGGAATATTAGCACTCGCCGCATCAATTCTTTATCCTATTATTGCATATCTCAAGCCTCCGGCCCAAAGAGAGGTGGAAGTATCAAGCGTTAAAGCAGGCAGCCTAAAAGATTTTGAAAAAGATACAGGGAAAATTTTGAAGTTCGGCAATAAACCTGCTATCGTTGTACGTACTGCAAAAGGAGATTTGAAAGCATTTTCGGCGGTCTGCACACATCTTGACTGCACGGTACAATACAGAAAAGATATGGGTGTTATTTGGTGTGCCTGCCACAACGGTAAATATGATTTAAATGGACGCAATATTTCCGGTCCTCCTCCACGTCCACTCGAGGAATACCGCGTCATTGTTCAACAGGATGAAATTTTTATATCAAAAAAGATATAATCAAAATATGAAAAAGTTTTTCGAAAAAACTTACGGCTGGCTCGATGAACGTTTTAATTTAAATAATATAGTCTATTTCTTTACAAAGAAAGCCGTACCGGTTCATAAACATTCCGTATGGTACTACTTTGGCGGTGTTACTCTTTTCTTTTTTATAATCCAGGTTGTTACAGGAATTTTGCTGCTTTTTTATTATAAAGGGAGCGCAGATCTTGCTTTTGAAAGTATACAGTATATTATGACAAAAGTAGAATTCGGCTGGCTAATTAGATCGATTCATTCGTGGTCAGCTAATTTATTTATCTTATCGGCATTTATTCATATGTTCAGTGTTTTATTCGAAAAAGCATACAGGAAGCCGAGAGAGCTTACCTGGTTTACAGGTGTTGTTATGTTTTTCATGGCACTTGGTTTCGGCTTCAGCGGCTATTTGCTCCCGTGGAATGAATTATCTTTTTTTGCTACAAAAGTCGGTTCAGATATTGCAGGGTCTATTCCGGTTATAGGCGAGCCGATAAAAGTTTTTATGCGCGGAGGAGATGAAGTCTCAGCGGCTACGTTATCTAGATTGTTTGGATTTCACGTTGCACTTTTGCCCGGCATCTTTACTGTATTTCTGGTGATTCATCTTCTCTTTGTTCAAGTTCAGGGAATGAGTGAACCGCCCGGACTTAAAACAAAAAAGGCAATCCCATTCTTTCCAAACTTCGTTCTGCGTGATCTTCTGCTCTGGCTTATAATGCTTAATATACTTGCGGTTCTTGCAGTATTTTTCCCTTCTGAATTGGGGCACAAAGCTGACCCGTTTGCTTCTGCTCCTGCCGGAATAAAACCTGAATGGTACTATCTTTTTATGTACCAGAGTTTAA
>DATKLQ010000410.1:0-2437 GCA_035542335.1 Ignavibacteriaceae bacterium
ATTTCTGTAAATACATCTGGACCGAAAAATGATTGTTTGTTAGAATAGAGTAGAATGGAATGAAAAAATAAGTATGGAATATAAGAATAAAATTTTTTGTAATGATTGCACAGAGACGCTCAAAGAAATACCGAGCAGTTCTATTGATTTAATCATCACGTCACCTCCATATGCACAACGAAGGCGCTCTATTTATGGTGGAATCAAACCCGATGATTATGTTCAATGGTTTCTTCCAATATCTAAAGAATTATTTAGGGTTCTAAAGCCTGAAGGAACTTTTATTCTTAATATTAAGGAAAGTGTAGTGAATGGAGAAAGACATACTTATGTAATAGAGTTAATTCTTGAAATGAAAAAACAAGGTTGGCTGTGGACGGAAGAATATATTTGGCATAAAAAAAATTCTTATCCTGGTAAATGGCCAAATCGATTTAGGGACGCATGGGAGAGAATATTACAATTCAATAAGCGAAAAAAATTTGTTATGTATCAAGATGAAGTTAAAGTTGAAATAGGAAAATGGGCAAAATATCGATTAGATAATCTAAGCGAAACCGATAAAAAAAGAGATGAATCGAGAGTAGGCTCTGGATTTGGGAAGAATGTGTCAAATTGGGTAGGAAGACCAACAGTCTATCCAACCAATGTAATTAACATAGCAACGGAAACAGCAAATCAAAATCACAGCGCTGTTTTTCCTCTGGCATTACCAGAATGGTTTATACGGTTATTTACCAAAGAAATGGATATTGTATTGGATCCCTTTATAGGTTCGGGAACAGTGGCAGTAGCAGCCATAAAACTTAATCGGCAATATGCGGGTATAGAGAAAAACTCAGAATTCTGTGAATTGGCTCGCAATAGAATTGATAAAGCAAGAAAAGATTTGGAAAACAATAATTAGGCGTTATTTACATTAGTATTCTTAGTTAAACCGATGTGATTTTAAATACTGTAGGTTCCCATAAATAATTAGGATTATTGTAAAGTACCTTGTATGGATTTTGAACAATGAAAGGGTTTATATCTTTCACAGTGTCTGATTGCTTTAGGTCTGCTAAAAAATAAAGCCAATAGAAATCGCCCTCCCTTTTAGCAACTTCAATTTCGTTCTTTGTCCAGTAGAATTGCATACCTCGCTTTTGTGAAGACTTGACTTCGATATATTTATCATAAATTCCTGATGGTCCAGTCCCAGTAAATGATTTGATATCAAATCCCATTTCCGGTTCAAGCTCACTTATTCTCTTAACTCTGTCCGCCTCTGCAACCAATCCCAGATTATTTAACCTGATTTTTTCAGCTTCAACAATTAATTCTTCTGCTTTGAAGCCTAGCTTTCTATTTTTATCTAGCCTTAATTCTAGTTCTTCCTGAGTAATACCCTTATTTTCAGCCCTTATGTTACTAATGTGTTTCACATAATCCGGGGTGACAATATATCCCTTTTCAAATGTACTTATTACACCTAAATATTCGAGCAAATGCAAAGCAGGTTTAAATTTTAGGGGAATATCCATTGAATCCGGGTATTCAAATTTATAGGTAATCTCGTTGTTATCCGGCGAAAAACTACCCAAAAGGTTTCGCAACGATGATTTATATTTACCAAATAAAATAGATGTCTCGGCAAGAAATTTCTTTTGTTCATTTGTAAGCTCAAATCTTCGTTGATGATTTAACTCTAAGAAAAGAATCCCATTTTGCGTCAATGAGACATTTCCCCCCTTGATAATTATCAAACCGCAATACTCTAATAATTCAATTATGATATGGTAATCTAATATTTGCGCATTATAAGTTCTGCTTTTACAAGTTTCACAAATCACACTTATAGAGCCTAGATTCTGACCTTGTGTGAAATTATCAACAACGGCCAAAACGTAATTGAAGTGTGCTAAATCGGTTGAAAATGGTAATCGCATAATTTATAAATTACTTCTGAATTGTCTTTTAATATCTTTTAGGGTTTCGTTATAATCTGCCTCTTCATCCTGTTCAGACTGTGACAATATTGACTCTTCAAATTCATAACTACCTACAGGTAAATCATCATCTAATATCTTCAACATATTTTTTTCCTTTTCAATTAGACGCCGATTTATCGTTTCATCGATGGTGTTTTCAGCCTCAATTATGTGATAAATTATTACATCATCTTTGTTTAACCCAATTCTATGAATTCTGTCGAGAGATTGTAAATATAACCCACAGTTAAATGTCCTATCAAGATATATAGCTTGTTTACATGCTTTATGAAGTGAAATCGATTCTGCACATGCGGCAGGATTAGCGATTAATATGCAAGGGCCTGGGCTTTCTTTAAATGATTTTATATTTTTCTCTCTGTTAAACTCAGCATTTTCATCATCATCTTTTGGAATTCCACCATAAACTAGAAAAGTTTCATAATCTTTCAATAATTCCCTCAGCA